>JAJYCH010000149.1 GCA_021778575.1 Planctomycetota bacterium | reverse complement strand
GGCTGTCGTTGACAGAATCCGGCCGAAAAAGATCAGGATATAGCCCAGTGTCAGCGCGAAGCTGACGACCAGCGGCAAGGTGAACGGGATGATCAGCAACGCCACGGGATTGAGCGCATTCCCCGGCTTGATGTGGACCATCAGATCAAAAACCGGGAACGCCATGATCGCCAGGAACGGCGGCAAGAAGACCAGCAAGGCGATCCCCGGCCCATCGACCAGCGGATAAACAAACCCCTCGCGGAGCGAGAGGTTTCGCCGCTTCCGCCAGATCCGCAACGGCCGACCATTCCTGTCGAAGCCAAACGGAATCGAAGAGATCGTCTGACCCGCGCGAATCCCCTGGCCCATCGGTCCCACCTTCGCTTCGACGATTCGTGAGGAGACGAGACAATTCTCTACTGTTGTAGCGTCGCGAACAACCCGCCGTAAAGCGGACGGTGGTCGAGGCCAGGAGGATTGCAAAGTGCTCAGACAATTGTACGGTCCGCACAGCGGACCCTACCAGACTACCAGACTTCGCAATCCTCCCGCCGTGGTCGTGGCACTCAAGGTCGATCGCCGAATCGGGTCAATCCATCGCGTCCATTGTCGGCCCGGGAAACCAGCCGAGATCCTTCGCCTGACGGTGGCAGAATAATCCCAGCCAGCGGAGGACCAGTATCGACGCATAAACGACCAGGACCCAGAAGATCAAGAAGGCGACCGCCTGGCCGAGCGGGTCCTTGATTCTCATCAAGCCCTCGAAGACCAGGACGAGGAGCAGCAGAACGCTTCCCGTCGTCACGCACGGCTTCCAGTACGACCAGCCGACTCGCCCGATCGCCTGTAACACGGTGACCGGGTTCGCCGCCAGGGGGGATTCATGGATCAACGTGGCCAGCAAGGCCATCTGGGCGTAGGCCAGGCCGGGGATGATCAGGTCGAGAATCACGATCCGGTCAAGCCAGTCGACCTCGCCGCAGTTGATCCAGTAGATCAAGGTGGGTGCCCCACCGACCACCACGCCCAGGACCAGGGCGCAGAACCAGCGGAACAGGGTGGACTGGATCTCTGAGAGGGCCCAGCTCGTCGGCCGGGGCGGGTGAATCTCGCCGATCGAACTCGTCACCAGAACCTGGCCCAGGTAACCGAGCGTGTGCCCCCCCACGATGGCGAGCATCAGAACGAACGGGAACAGAAAAATCAGGGCGAACAGGCTCAGACCGGTCCCGGCGATCATGCTGGGAATCAGCCCGAACAGCGGGACCGTCGCGAACCAGAGGCCCGGCGGCATGAAGACCAGAAGCGCGACGCTGGCGTCACCCCGGAGCGGGTAAAGCAGGCTCTCCTGCCACCGCGTTTCGAGGTCTCTCGGGCTGGCGACGAGCCCTCCCGAGACGCTATCGACCCCTTTTCGGGACGACCGACGCTCGCGACGATCCACGAACGTCGGCCGGGCCGGGTGAGGATCGACCAGGGCAGGGGATTCCGGTTCCGGTTCTGGTTCTGGTTCCAGCCCGGGAACCTTGAGCAGAGAGCCGCACCGAGGGCACTTGCCCACTCGACCGGGTACGGCTCCCGGTGTCTTCAGCCGCATCCCGCACGGGCAAATCAGAGTCGTGATGCTCATCCTCGAGCCTCGAAATGAGGGAATGGCGGCGTCGTCCGAGCCCGCCATCCCTCAAGCGACCATTGAGGAACCGGTCGTCAATAACTTCCCCGACGCCATCCTTCAACGCCCATGGAGGACGACTCGTTCAACGAGCGGCGACTCGCGACGGGCTCGGGGTGTCGGTGGACCTGGGAGCCCGGAGCGTCTTGAGGAACTCGATGATCGCCTGTTGATCGGTGTGCGGCAAGCCCTCGAACCGCTTGGCGACTCCGGCCGCTTCGCCGCCGTGAAGCTCGATGGCCCGTTCGAGGGTCTCGGCCCGGCCGTCGTGCAGGTAAGGGGCCGAGTCGGCCACTCCCCAGAGCGGCGGGGTCCGCCATTCGGTGTCGCTCGGCGGCAAGCCTTCGCTGTCGTCGAAGCTCGGGTTCACGGGCGGGTCGCCGTTGTACCCGTTGCTCGATGCGAGGTGTTCACCCAGGTCATGGATCAAGAGGTTCGAGTAGAATCCCTTGATTGGACCGAGGTCCGGGGTGTGGCAATCGGCGCAGCCGATCAGGGCGAACTGGGTTGCCCCATGCTCGACGACGCTTCTCGCCTGGGCTCCGTCGGGGAGAACCTGGACGGGTCGAGCCAGGTCGCGGAGGAAGTCGGTCATCTCCGAGCACTGGGCTTCGGTCAGGTCTATCCCTTTGGGCTGATAATCGCGCCTGGCGAGCGAGGTGGCTTGCTTGCGGGAGGGGTTCGAGAGCCCCAGCTCGTTGGCGCAGGCGGCCCGGACGAAGTCGTCGAGCGAGGCGAATTCCGCCTTCCAGCCGAACCGGCCAATCCGACCGTCGGCCATCCGGACAACTCGCCCTCGAACGCTCAGATCCTTGGCCCGGCTCATCCCGGCCAGTCGAGCGATCCCGGAGTTCCGTCGTTGTTCGGCGTGCAGCGTCGCCTCGGGTACGGCGTCGAGCAGGCCGTCACCGAACAGGGCCGGAGTGTTCCGCTGGGTGATCAGGACCCCGGTCGGGATCGTACAGCGGAAGTTGGGATCGACCAGCGTGACCAGGGGGACGGAGGGCGTGCCAGGCAGACCGGGGAGAACCAGGCTCAGCCGCTCCTGAAATTCAGGCTGAGTCGCGCTGGCGTGAATCACGCCGAGGGACGGGATCGACTTGTCCTTGGGCAACAGTCCGGGCGAGGCTCCGTAGATCGTCACGTTCTTTTCGACTGTCCCGCCGCCGCCGGGTCCGCCCTGGAAGTGGCATTCGACGCAGGACCGGGCGTTGAAGATCGGCCCGAGCCCGTCGCCCGAGCTGAGTGGGTCGTTCACCTGCCATTCGTGGTGG
This sequence comes from Planctomycetota bacterium, assembly GCA_021778575.1. GTDB lineage: Bacteria > Planctomycetota > Planctomycetia > Isosphaerales > Isosphaeraceae > Tundrisphaera. Next base: position 5,693 of record JAJYCH010000149.1, on the reverse strand, counting down.
AACAGGTCGCGACCGGCCGCCACGGCTTGGAGGCTGACCGGTTTCGGCCCGCTGACCGGCCAGGCCCACTCGCCGATCTTGTAGAGCGGAGGCGCGAGCAACACCAGGAACAACAGGTGCGCTGGGCGAAATCGTCGGGACTCGGTCATGAGAGGTGTCTCCGGTCGAAGCCTCGGGACGAAGCGAAATGAAGGGCGTGGACGTGGAGCGAAACGGATCGCGGGGCAACCGCGACCGACGTTGATCGAGATCAAAGAGAAGGCGACCGCGCGGGCTGAATTCAGCGGCGGTCGCTCACGGCTCAGGCCGAATGGCCTGGTTTCGGATGGGTGCTCGATTTCCGCGATTTGTCGGCCGATTCGGCGCTCATCTCTTCCAGCAAGGCACGGACCTCAAGGGCCTGACCCGGGTCGATCGGGTGCGATTTGAGGAGATGGAGCACCAGAAGTCCCGGCTCCCCTTGATAGAGCTTGTCAACCAGGCTCTCGACCCGTCGTTGTTGAATGTCGCCCACCGAGACCACGGGACGGTAGGTGAACGCCTGGTCGGCGCGGTCGCTGACGACCACCTTCTTGGTTTCGAGCCGGTCGAGAAGCGTGGCAACGGTCGCGTACGACCAGGGTTTCCCCTCTTTGTTTCCGACGTGGCCGGCTTCCTTGAGGGTTTCGAGGACCTCGCGAACCGTGGCCTGTCCCCGGTCCCAGAGGACTTTCAGGACGTCCAGCTCGGAGTCGGGAATGGAAAGCGGCGGCTTGGCCATGATCTCTTCTCGTTTCCTGAAGCTCGAGGGGAACAGTAGTGCCCCGAGCCACCGCGACTGGGTGGCTTCGGGTTGACCGTGGATCGTCGTCAACGTATCCTAAGACAAGTGTCGTCCGATCGTCAAGGGATCATCGGACAACTGTCGTGAAAAAGCGGCGATCCGGTTCCGGAATGTGACGGGGAGTCGGGTCGATGCGCCGAGGACGGCCCTCGCTCGGTTTGATCTGCCCGACTTGCGGTTCCGACCTGGAACCCCTGGGCGAGCTTCTGGGCGATGTTCAACGCCTGCGCTGTCCCCGGTGTGGCGGCAGTTTCAAGGCCCGTCGACGATCGGCGACCGGCTCGGGATCGGCCCATCCTGCGCTTCGGGGCTTCCGTCTGGCGATCCGCGCCGGTTTGCTCCGGCTCCTGCCGCTGGTCTATCGCTTGGGCCTGGGACTGGGAGCGGGCTTGCTGCTGCTTCTGGGTGGTTTCATTCCGGTGCTGGGGGCCTGGCTGGGGGATCGGGTCACCAGTCTGGGGGATCTGGTCGCGATTCTGGGCGGAATCCAGGTCGAGGTTGATTGCCGTGATCCGGACAACGACCTCGGTCCGATCCTCCGAAGATCCGATGCGCCCGGGCTGTTCGAGGAAGTCGCCGAGGTCGCTCGACGACTCGGCGTTCGTCCTCCCGAGGAAGTCCGGCTGGCGTTCTTGCCCTGCTGCGGGGTGATCGCCTGGCGGAATTCGCGGGCGCTCTTGCTCGGTCTGCCGCTACTTCATGTCCTGACCCTGGCGGAACTTCGGGCGGTTCTTGCTCACGAGCTGGCGCACCTGGCCAATGGCGACGCGACCTGGTCGGCCGGGTCGCTCCGCTTCGTCGAACGGCTGGGACAGGCGCTCGATGATCCCGACGGTCGAGCCTGGGGTCCGCTCCGGCTCTGGGCCCGGATTTGCCGAACTCTGGGGTCGGCCTGGATCGTGCCGATCGCCCGAGGGCAAGAGGCCCGGGCCGATCGAGCCTCGGCGGGACTGGCGGGTGGTCGGGCGTCGGCCTCCGCGCTGATCAAGGTGGCGCTGGTCCAACCATTGTTTCGCGAGCTTCTGGCTCATCAGGACCCGGAATTGCTTGCCGCGAGCAATCTTTATGAAACCTTCCGCGCCTTGTGGAGCCGACTTCCCGAACCGTTGCTCGAATCGATGCGCTGGCGGCTCCTGGCCGTCGATCCCGGAGTGTCCGACTCGCCCCATCCACCTTTGCCTGATCGGGTTGCGATGGTTCAGTCCTTCGCCGATCGGCCGATTGTTGCGGCGGAGAACCAGCCGGCGATCGCGCTGGTCGGCGATCCCGAGTGGCTTGAGCAGATGATGCACGACCGACTTTATGGCCTCCGAGGGGTTGAGCCGACGGTCTTTCACAAGGCCGGAAGTTGATCGAAATGCCGCCAGGCCCCGCTTGCCTTGACACGGCCGAGAGTCAATCATGATACTCAGAAGTCGAAACCAATTTTCGAGACGGATCTCGCTCCACGATCTTCCTGTTCTCAGCTATGAAGCTGCTTCTTACGAGAGTTCATCATGAGCGATACCGCCGTGCTGGCGGATCATATCGATCAACAAATCGACGCGATTCTCGCGGTCTGGAAATCCACGGTCGAACGCTACGGCAATGTACCGGACTCCGAGCGCCTGACTTACCGCGAGTTCGTTGACCATATTCCCGAACTGCTCGAACGGCTGGCGAACCGGCTGCGCGGGCGTGTCGTGGACGCCACCGAGACCGCGCAGAAGCATGGCCAGCACCGCTGGAGCCAGGGGTACGACATTGCCGAGGTCGTCTCCGAACTCGGGCACCTGCGGTCGACCCTGATGCGTGACTTCTTCAAGTTCGCTCGCGACCACGATTACTCGCTGGCCCGGATCGAGTCGACGACCGAGGCGATCAACCAGGTGATCGATGAAGCGACCACCGAATCGGTCCGCCAGTTCAACGATGACTCGAAAACCTTGAACCAGTCGATCCTGAACGCGAGCGAAGAACGGAAGCGGCTCGCCGAAGCGGATCAGATCAAGATGCAGACGTTGCTCAACAGGCTTCCGGTCGGCGTCTGGGTCTGCCGGAGTGACGGCACGCTGCTCAACGTCAATCGCGAGGCCGAACGACTCCAGGGATTTAGCGAATCGGAGACCATCGGTCGGGTCAATATCCTGGAGGGGATTCCCGAGTACCGGCTCTACCGCCCCGACGGATCGCTTTACAACTTTGCCGATTTACCCCTCTCGCGAGCGCTCCGAGGCGAGACGATCACCCAGGAAGATAGCCTCTGGCCGACCAAGAATGGCACGGTGATCATCACCTGCGCTGCGGCGCCGCTGACCGATGCCGATGGCGAGATCATCGGCGCCGTCGTGGTCGCCCAGGATATCACCGAACGGAAGCGGCTGGAGGTCGAACTGGCGATCTCCGAAGCCCGGTTCCGGGGGATTGTCGCGAAGTCGCCCGTCTTGATCTGGCGGGCCGACACCTCCGGCGACCGCGACTTTTTCAACGAGACCTGGCTCGAATTCCGAGGTCGCTCGCACGACGAAGAATCGGGCGATGGCTGGACCGAGGGAATCCACGACGAGGATCGGAGCCACTGCCTGGAAATTTATCGCCAGGCCTTCGACGGCCGTCAACCGTTCGAGATGGTTTATCGATTACTCCATCGCGACGGCCAGTACCGCTGGATCACCGACCGGGGTTCCCCCTATTACAACGGCCGAGAGCAGTTTCTCGGCTATCTCGGCTCGTGCATGGACATCACCGGGCGGATCGAGCTGGAAGCGAAGCTCCAACAGCAATCACAGCACAAGAGTCGCCTGATGTCGGCGCTCTCGCACGACGCGCGAACGCCGCTGAATGCCGTGGTTCTGTCGGCCAAACTGCTTGAGTCGCAGGCCAAGGACCAGGATGATCCCGAGGTCCGCGAATGCTTGACGACGATCCGGAACTCGGTCCGGAACGTGCTCGACCTGCTCAGCGATTTGCTCGATCTCAGCCGGATCGACGCTGGGGCCACCCGCGCCGAGATCTCGACCTTTCCGCTCCAACCGACCCTGGCCGAATGCCTTTCAAGCATCGAACCCCAGGCCCGAGCCAAGGGACTCGACATCCGGCTCGAAGTGGGTCACCTGGCAGCCGCCGCTCTGGCGACGGACCGCGCCAAGCTGAAGCAAATTCTCTCGAACCTGCTCTCCAATGCGCTACGCTATACCGAAACCGGTGGAATCCGCCTCTATACCCGGTCCCACCGTGAGACGATCCGGATCAGCGTGGAGGATACCGGCGTCGGGATCGCCCGGCCGGACCAGTCGCGGATCTTCGACGAGTTCGCCGTTCTCGAACATCCGAATCGGCTCCGAGGAGAAGGGACCGGGTTAGGGCTGGCAATCTGCCGGCGGCTCGCCAACCTGCTTCAAGGCGAAATTTTGCTCGAAAGCGAGCCGGGACGGGGTTCGACATTCACCCTGGTCCTGCCGACGAACGTGTTGACGACCGCCCCGACCGTCGTCAGCATTCCCGATGACACCAGTCCGGTCCGCAACTTCACCGGCGCGATCCTGATCGCCGAGGACCACGAGGACAGCCGAAAGACGCTGGCCAAGGTGCTCCGGAGGATGGGCTATCGCGTGGTCGAGGCCGAAAATGGTCGTGAGGTGCTCGAACTGGTGCGTCAGGAACGGCCGATGGTGGTCCTGATGGACGTCAACATGCCGGGGATGGACGGGATCGAGACCACGCTGGCCCTCCGACACGATCCGGGTTTTCATGATCTGCCGATCTTCGCCCTGACCGGCGACGTCACGATCGATAACCAGCAGCGGATTGGTGAGGCGGGCGTCGATGGCTATCTGGAAAAACCGGTGACCTGGGAAAAGCTGGAAGCGGCGCTGGCCAAGCTTCGCTCGATCTAGCTGACAGGATCGGCGACCTCGGCCTCTTTGCTCGGGAGATCTGACGTGCGCGTGTTGATGACGGGTGGATATGGCTGCATCGGTTCCTGGGTGGCCCGGCAACTGGTCGAGGACGGTGGCGAGGTCTGGATCTTCGACCTGAAGGAGGACCGCCATCGGATCGAACTCTTGCTCGATGACGAGGCGCTGAGCCGGGTCCACTTCATCGCCGGGGATGTCTCCGACGCATCCAGTCTCCTGCACGCCGCCGAGTCGATGGAGGCGACGCATCTGCTTCATCTGGCGGGACTTCAGGTCCCCACCTGCCGGGCGAACCCGATCCTGGGCGCGACGGTGAACGTGCTCGGGACTCTGGCAGTCTTCGAGACGGCCTCCGCCTTGAAGGGACAGGTCGAACGGGTCGTCTACGCCAGTTCGGCGGCTGTTCACGGTCCGGCTGACCCCGAATCAACCGGACCGATCGGCGACGAGGTCCGGCTCGCCCCGATGACCCATTACGGGGCGTTCAAGGTCTGTAATGAACTGAATGCCCGGGTGTACTGGCTCGACCGGGGGATCACCAGCGTCGGCCTCCGTCCCTGGACCGTTTACGGCGTGGGGCGTGACTTCGGGATCTCCAGTGAACCGACAAAGGCGATCAAGGCGGTCGCCGCCGGTCGGTCGTACGCGATCAGCTACGGCGGTCTCCAGGATCTTCAGTACGTGGCCGACGTCGCGGCAACCTTCTTGCTCGGCTTGACCGCGCCGTTTGAAGGGGCCGACTCGTTCAATGTCCGGGGTTCGGTCGTCCCCATGGATCAGTTCGTGGCAACCCTTCGCGAGGTCGCCGGTGTCGACCGGGTCACCTTCGGCGACCGGCAACTTCCGATCGCTCCGGACCTCGACGACATCCGTCTCGAAACGAAGTTCGGGCCGCTGCCGAGAACGACGCTCCAGTCGGGCGTGGCCGAGACGTATCGTCGGTTCGCCGAGTTGCAAGCCGTTGGCAAGCTCGA
>JAJYCH010000148.1 GCA_021778575.1 Planctomycetota bacterium | reverse complement strand
GCCCCGAGACCGGCCGAAGCTGTCACCGTCGGCACGAACCGGCCGAAACCCGGAAACGCGTTCTGACGAATCGCGTCGACCGTTGAGTACACATGAGTCACGAAGGCAAAGGCGAGAACCCCCAAACCGACCAGTGTTCCCCAGGTCATGATCGCGACCACGACGGCCGAGGCGTAAGTTCCAAACAGAAATAAACTTCGCTCCCGTTGATCCCACGACCATTGCGGCAGACCGGGCACAAGGATTCGAGGTCCGATCGCGACCCGAGGGGATGCTGGATTCGTGGTTCGAGGACGATGCTCGTCCGGGAGTCGCATGGCCATCGATCCTCCCCCCAATCGGCGTTCCTCGCCCCACGGACATCGACCATGAGCGGTCGAACACGAACCGATCATTCTACCGTTCCGACAGTTGTCGTGGAGATGATACGGCGTGGGGCCGGATCTGTCAAATGTCTGACCCAAAAGTGAATTCCCGGGGGAGCGGGAACGGGATCGGAGAGAGATTCGCCGCAGCGGTCGATTCCTTGTCGAAAAAGCGGGCGAAGCGCGACAATTTTTTGAACGAGAGGCGGATTCCCGGATTCGATTGACGGGTTTATCGGCGACTTCGCCGGGATTTCGCGTGAACAAGCCTTCGCGAATGGTCGTCTGATTCGAGGAAAACTGCGAATGGTCCCTCGGCTTGTTCTCCGGAATTCATGTCGACAGACCAGCCTCGGTCGCTATGATCGCCGGCGAACGGTATCCGGATTTCTCTTCGAAAAGGCGTGGGCTGGTTAGCGAGCCCGGTTGAGACCATACGATGCCACCCACCGCCAACGGACTGGCCCGCGCGAATCGTCCCGGCTCGCTGAACCGGCGTCCGAAGATCGTTCTTCGGCCGAAATCGATCGAAGCTCGTTCGAGTCGATTCCTGAGAGCAACGATTCTCCGGCGAACTTTGTTCGCGTTCGTGGTTCTCGGGATGATCTGGCGAGTGGCTCGCTTTGCCGGTGGTCCCCCGCTCTGGGGCGACGAGGCCTTTCTGGCGGTGAATCTCCTGACGCGGAATTTTGTCGGATTACTTCAACCGCTTGATTATTTCCAGATTGCTCCGGCGGGATTCCTCGGCGCCGAACGACTGGTCGTGGATCTTCTTGGTCGGTCGGAGTGGTCGCTTCGGTTGATCCCGTTTCTATCCGGGTTATTCGCTCTGGGGCTCTTCGCCCGATTCGCCTCGAAGGTGGCGGATCGGCGGTCGGCGTTGTTCGCGGTGGCGATCTTCGCGGCGTCGTATTATCCGGTTCGTCACGCGACGGAAGTCAAGCCTTATGCGACCGACCTTCTGGCCGCGATGATCACGCTCGGCCTGGCCTGGTCGCTCCGGCTTGATCGCGACTCGATTGCGAGATGGGTCGGATTCACGCTCTGGGTCGCGGTCGGGCTCTGGTGCTCATATCCGCTTGTCTTCGTGGTGGCGGGGATGGGGTCGGTCCTGGCGATCGAGATCGTTCGGCAACCATCGCGACGAAGCCTGTTCGGACTGCAGATGTTCCTGCTGGTCTCCGCATCGAGTTTTCTGTTGTCCTACTGGATGGTTGCCGGTCCCCAATCGAAGGCCGCGCCGTTTTATTCCGAGCTGAAGACCTGGCAAGGAGCGTTTCCGCCGCTTGATCGCCCCTGGCTGATTCCTTACTGGTTGCTCGACGTCCACACGGGCAACATGCTGGCTTATCCCGACGGCGGTCCGCACTTCGGAAGTCTGGCCACGGCGCTTCTGGTTCTCTCGGGAGCCAGGGCGCTTCGACGGTCACGACCCGCCCTCCTGGCACTCCTCTTGAGCCCGCTGGTCCCGATGCTCCTGGCTTCGTGTCTTCAGCGCTATCCGTATGGCACCAGTGCCCGGACGACCTTGTTCATGGCTCCCAGTTTCTGCCTTCTGGCCGGTATCGGCCTGACAAGATTGATTCGTCGCTTCCGGGGAGCCCGGCGCGTCCGGCTCTATCGGTTGTCGATCCTGTCTCTCGGCGGGATGATTCTCGTGGCGATCGTCGGCAATCTCGCCTGGCCGTACAAGAATTACGAAGATCTCTTGAACCGGCGGGCGATCGAGCATCTGGCCGAGCTGGCCCGGCCCGGTGATGTCTGGCTGTTTGACGATGGAGTCGAGACTCTTCCCGTCTCGAAGGGGTTGATGCTCGAGCACTGGCTCCAGCAAATGGCCGAGGTTCGCTACAACGTTCTGGCGCGGGCTCCCGTTCCCGTGTTCATGACCCACGGGCCGGAGTCGGCCCAGGCCGCCCCGTCAGGCCGGACATGGTTGATCGTCCACCAGAGCGGATCGCCGGCGTTCGACCAGGCTCGACTGACGCGTTTCCGACAGTCCCTCGATGACCGGCTTGGACCTCCCCGGGTCCGCGTGGAACGGATGACCCGGGGCGAGTCGATCGAATCATACGAGTATCCCGCGCCTGCGTCGCCATCGACCGGCCGTTGATCCCGGCTTGAACTCGATCAGAGATCCCTGTCCGATCCGCTCGCCGATCTGCTAGTTTGGTTCGGCGAGTTCTCACCTGGAGGAACTCGCCTCCGACGACGAGACTCCTTCATGACCGCGACCTCTTCGACCCGTACCGGCCTCGTGGCCGAACTCGCCGCGATCGTCGGCCCCGACGACGTGATCAGCCACCACGACGAGCTGATTGTCTATGAATGCGACGGGTTTCTGATCGAGAAAAACGTCCCCGACGTGGTGGTCTTTCCAACTTCGACCGAGGAGGTCGTCGCGATCGTCCGGCTTTGCAGCCGCCTGGGCGTTCCGTTCGTCCCCCGAGGGGCCGGGACCGGGCTGGCGGGCGGGACACTTCCGGTCGGTGGCGGGGTCATGATCAGCCTGACCCGGATGAAGCGGATTCTCGAAGTGAACATCCGCGATCGCTACGCCGTGGTCGAGCCGGGCGTCGTCAACGTCTGGCTGACTCGGGCCTTGAGCGGCTCCGGATACCACTACGCGCCCGACCCGTCGAGCCAGTCGGCCTGCACGATCGGCGGTAACGTGGCGACCAATTCCGGCGGGCCTCACACGCTCAAATACGGCGTCACGGTCAACCATATCAAAGGGGTCGAGATCGTCCTGCCCGATGGGACGGTCGTCGAGACCGGTGGTCCGGAGGAAGATCATCCCGGTTACGACCTGACCGGCCTGATCGTCGGCAACGAAGGAACTTTTGGGATCGTCACCAAGGTCGTCGTGAACCTGACGAGAGACCCCGAGGCCGGACGGACATTTCTGGGTGTCTTCGCCACGGTCGAGGCAGCGACCGAGGCCGTCGGTGGGATCATTGCCGCGAGGATCGTTCCCGCCGCGCTCGAAATGCTCGATAACCCGATGATCCGCGCGGTCGAGGCCGCCTTCGGCTTCGGCTTCCCGATCGACGCCGGGGCTGTCCTGATCATCGAAACCGACGGCCTGGAAGCCAGCCAGGATCAAGAGGCTCAGGCGATCGCCGCGATCGTCGAGGCCAACGGCGGTTCGGTGGCGAAGTCAATTTCGTGGCGAACGCGAAAAGAACCCGAATATCAGGCGATCTGGAAAAGCCGCAAATCCGCCTTCGGCGCGATCGGTCGGCTCAGCCCGACGTTCTGCACCCAGGACGGCGTCGTGCCCCGGACCAAGTTACCGCATATCCTCCGCTTCATCATGGCGGTCGGCGAACGCCACGGCATCCGGGTCGCCAACGTCTTTCACGCGGGGGACGGCAATATCCACCCGATCCTGATGTACGACGAGCGCGACCCCGACCAGATCCGCCGGGTTCTCGAAGCGAGCCACGAGATCCTCGACGAATGCATCAACGTCGGCGGAAGCGTCACCGGCGAGCACGGGATCGGCGTCGAGAAGATGTCGTTCATGCCCAAACTGTTCACGCCGATGGATCTCGCTGCGATGGTGGCGCTCCGCCAGGTGTTCAATCCGGCTGGACTCTGTAGTGCCGAGAAGATGATCCCCGGCGGAGTCGGGTGTATCGAGCGGAAATCGCCGGGCAAGCGAGCCTCGGCTTGAATGGCCGCCATCGAGCCGGTGCCCTATCGTACAACAGTCAACGACAATTGTCAAAGACGGTCGATCTGGTATCGGCTCGGTTTTACGGTTAGAGTAAATTCCGTCGTGGCGAGATCGGTTGTGAGGCTCAAAGATCCGTGAGAGGACCCGCATTTGGCCAAGCGACCGCGCAACCTTTGGCGACGACCGGGAAACTCGTTCCGGCTGGGGCAGAGCAAGCCGCTTTCGACGTCGAATCTCGACGAAGATCGGTTGACGCTCTATCTGCCGTCCTACATCCTCGACATGGCCGAGGACCAGGCGAATCGCCTGGGTGCCTCGTCGGTCCAGGAGTATTGCACCAGGCTTCTTCGGATCGCCATCGAGGATACCCGCCGCCGTCAGGAGGCCGACGAGGCCGAAGCCAAGCGGAGGTCGCTCGAAGGATATCACGCCATTGCCGACGACCCCGAATATCTGGCCGAGTGGAGCGTCTCGATCGTTCCTCGAAACCAGAATCATGAGATTCACGTCATCGAAGGCTCCGAACCGAGCCAGCAGGCGGACGACATGCCGGCAGAACTGAGCCCCGCAGCGAGGACCGTGCTCCGTCACGCGGCGGTCGATTGGGACGACCCCTCGGGATTTCTCTCGACGGTCCGTCGCGGTGAGTCGGTCGGCGACGTGGTTGCGACCGAACTCCTCCAGGCTCTGAACGCGCTGGAACTCGAATATCGTGACGCGAAATCTCTCGACCGACGGCTCGCCTACGCCCTCCATCGCCTGGCATTTGAGGGGCAAGTCCTGCATACCGAAGCCTGGCCCGGCGCTCTCGATCAAAACACCGTGAACCTCCTTCGCTCGGTCCAGGAAGCCGTCGATCGCGTCCTCTCCGGCGAAGATATCCGCTATTACCCGGCCGGCTCATGACCGTTGATCCAACCTCGGCCGTAGATTGGCCCGACAATCCCGCAAACGGCATCCTCGGGGATGGCCGATTCGCATGGGCGACCGATCGCCCGGTCGATCGTCACGAGTTAAGTGCCCTGGTGGCCCGCCGGGTCAGTCAGGGGCTCGCGCTCTATCCCCAGGGGGGCCGGACTGCGCTCGATCATGGCGGGGTTCCCGGCAAGCCGGGCGTCGCGATCGACCTTACGGGACTCAACCGAGTGGTCGATTATCCGGCCGCCGATATGACCATCACTGTCGAGGCTGGCATCACGCTGGAAGCCCTTCGAGCCGTGCTTGATGCCCAGGGGCAAAGACTTGGCATCGAGGCACCCGAGGCTTCGAGAGCGACTCTCGGAGGGATCTACGCCACCAATACCAGCGGCCCACGGCGGTTCGGGCTGGGTCGGCCCCGCGACCAGATCATTGGCATCCGCTACGTTGATCCGACGGGCCAGGAGATCAAAGGAGGCGGTCGAGTCGTCAAGAACGTCGCCGGTTATGACCTCCCCAAGCTCCTGACCGGCTCGATGGGAACCCTCGGCATCATCACCGAGCTGACCTTGAAAGTCCGTCCCAAACCCGAGGCCACCGCGCTCGCCTGGGTCCGGTTCCGGCGGTTGATCGACGCGGCGCAGACCATCGATCGGCTCGGGACATCGGGAACCCGGCCGATCGCGATCGAACTGTTGAATCAGCCCGCCGCCCGGACGATCGGCCGGTCCAGCGAACTCCCGGTCGAGGATTGGGTGGTGGCGATCGGCTTCGAGGACAACGCCACTTCGGTCGCCTGGCAGCTTGACCGTCTGACGATCGAAATGGGCCGGACCGACCTGGTTTTTCTCCAGGGAGAACGAGCCGAACCACTCTGGACCGCGCTCGCTGAATTCCCCGCCGAAGGAGATTCGCCGGTCTCGATCCTGGTGAATCTCAAGCCTTCGGCCGCCCTTGACTTTCTGGCGAATTTCGATCCCTCGCTCTGGGCAATTCAGACCCACGCCGGCAATGGGATCATTCGAGCTCTATGGTCGGGCGAGGCCAATCTAGATAAGGTTGCCACCGAGATCGACCGGCTCCGCGTTGAGGCAGCGAACCTCGGCGGCAGTCCGACCCTCCCGCGCTGTCCCACCGGCTGGAAAGACCGGCTCAAGGTCTGGGGAAATCCCCGGCCTGACTGGGCGATCGCCGAACGGATCAAGGCAGCCCTTGATCCCCAGGGCGTGCTGAACCCCGGGCGGTTCGTGGGGTCGATCTAGCCGCGAGGGCCGAACATTGAAAATGCCACGGTTCTCGATCTTTCAACTGATGGTCGCGGTGGCGTGTGTGGCTTTGTTGATCCCGACAGGAATCGCGGCGATCTTGGAATCGCTCGTCATTCTTGTAAAGTGGTATTTTCTTCCCATCTTGATCGTCGTTGTCGTGGATGCGTGGCGAAAGCCCCGGGTGTCCATCGTGGTTTTTGCGATTCTGTTCGGCGTTGGCGCCTACATATTTTGCTGGCATGTCTCGCCGATTAGTCCGATAAGAATCTGGCCATTATGGGTGAATCGTATTGTCACACCGATCCACCTCGTCGGACCGATTTTCCTGGCGAGGCAGTTATGGAGAGCCTGGCCGATCGGTTCCGGCGAAATTCTCTGGGCCTGGTCGGGTCTCTCATGGATGTGCCTTATCACGACTCCACTCAGGAGTCATTACAATCCAACATTGGACCAGTTGGCTGGATTCGCCAGTGTTCTGTCCGCGCTAGTCTTATGGCTGGCGATTTTCAGTAAACGGCTACGGTCAACTCGACCAACCTGGACGTATTACCTCGGCTGGGGACTGGTCGAATACGACGCGATCGCCTGGGGGTGGTACGCTTTAAATTAAAGATTCTCCACTGGCGATTAGTCTGATTGCGAATCCCTCCAAACCTGATCGAAAAGACGAAGCCCATGAGTTCCGAGACCCTTCGCCCGATGTCGACCACCTCGCCAACCAAAATTTCCGACCCTGGCATTGACCTCGCCTGGCTGGCGTCGAAGATCCCTTATAGCCACTACCAGGAATGCGTTCACTGCGGCCTTTGCACCGCGAGTTGCCCGACTTATGTCGAGACCGGCGACGAGAACGATAGCCCCCGCGGACGGATCTATCTGATGCGAGCCGTCGCCGATGGCCGGATCGGCGCATCGGCCGAGGTTCGCCATCACCTCGACCTCTGTCTCGATTGCCGGGCCTGCGAGTCGGCCTGTCCCTCGGGTGTGAAATATGCTCAGATCATCGAGCCGTTCAAGATCGCCTTGCATGCCTCGGCCCAGGGGGACGACCGGCCGGGATGGCTCCAGCGAATCATCCTGCACCACCTGTTCCCTTACGCCGGACGGGTCAAGCTGGCACTTCTGCCGGCCCGGATCTTCCAACGGATTGGTCTGCTCGATCGTCTCGAAAAAATCGGCCTGATGAAATTATTACCGCCGACTCTCCGGCGAATGCAGGCGATGCTGCCAACCTTGACCGGCTCGAACGCCCAGCTTCCCGAAGTCCTGCCTCCGATCGGTCCGAAGCGGGCCAGGGTGGCCCTCTTTCTCGGCTGCGTGGCCGACGCGATGTATCCCGAGACCAACGCCGCGACCGCCCGGGTCCTTCAGGCCAATGGCTGCGAGGTCGTTGTCCCCCGCTCCCAAAATTGCTGTGGCGCGATCCACTATCATTCCGGGTCGGAAGGTATGGCGGTTGATCTGGCTCGTCAGAATATCGCCATGTTTGATCCCGACCAGTTCGACGCGATCATCATCAACGCCGCTGGCTGTGGTGCGATGTTCAAGGATTATGCTCACTTGCTAACAAGTCCCGACCACGAGGCCGCCCGGAAATTCGTGTCCAAGGTTCGAGACATTTCGGAATTCTTGATCGAACTGGGGCCGGTCGAGCCCCAATTCCCGGTCCCGATGAAGGTCACGTATCACGACGCCTGCCACCTTTGCCACGGCCAGCAAATTCGCTCGCAACCCCGAAAATTGTTGAGCCTGATCCCGGGCCTGGAGTTGGTCCCGCTCGAAGAGAGCGAACTCTGTTGCGGGGCCGCCGGGACCTATAACCTGACTCAGCCCGAGATGTCCGAGAAACTTGGCCAGCGCAAGCTGGCGAACATCACCGCGACCGGAGCCACGATCGTTGCGACCGGCAACGTCGGCTGTATTCTCCAGATCGCCCGCCAGATCAAGACGGCCGGAAGTCCGGTCGAGGTCGTCCATCCGGTCGACCTGCTCGACCAGTCGTATCGTGGGCCGAACGACCAGGGAGTGAAATCATGAAGACCGAGACAATTTACGTGATCCTCGACGTGATGGGCCGGTCCTGGGTCGTCAAGAATCAGGAAGTTGAGACCGTCGACCTCAACCATCTGCTCGCCGACGGCTGGCGGGCAATTCGCGAGACACCGTTCGGCGAGAACCCGTCGATCCTGATCCGACTGGAACGCGAACGCGAAGGCCAGATGGGATTCGGGTTCGGACATTGATTCATCGCTTCACGCACCAATTCGTTGTACGATGGCCTCGATCAACCGGCCTAATTTCTCGCCGGCTTGCCGGCCGATCTCGATCACTTCTTCATGGGTGATCGTCGCGCCGGTGACTCCCGCCGCGGCATTTGTCACCAGGGCAAATGCCAACACAAACAT
>JAJYCH010000147.1 GCA_021778575.1 Planctomycetota bacterium | reverse complement strand
CCGATCTTGGCGGCTTGCTGGGTGATTTTCTTGGCTCTCGGCTTGCGTTTTCGGGGGGGGCTGGTGGGCGGCGGCGGAGTCTCCGACATTTCGCAGGCGGATTCCGATTCATCAACCGCGTCCGCCGACTGTTCGAGCTGGGCGACGAGCAAGCTCAGGAAGTGCAGTCGGGTCCCCTGGGCTTCGAGAAACTCGTTGAAGAGGAATCCCCCTTCGAGGAGGTCTTCCTCCTGGCCGATCACTTCCTCGGCGAGTGACTCGACGAGCGAATCCCGGCCTCGTTGCAGGATTTCAATGGCGGCTCGGTATTTATTGAACGCTCGGTGGGACATGACTTCCGGCCTCCTTGGGCAATTCCTGAACGAACGAGGAAGGGACCGCTTCCAGGACAAAAAAGAAGAGAGGCGATCCAGAATTCTAGGCCGGGTTCGGGGAAACCCGCGAGGCCCAGTGGGATTCGAGCCAGGTCGAGATCCGGGCGTCGAGCCAGCGGCGGTCGCCTTTCCAGGGTTTCCGGCTCAAATAGCCAAGATGTCCACCACCAGGGATCAATTCCAGTGCCAATTGCTCGGGAAACTTGATCGATCGAAACGGCTCGGTTGGAATAAACGGGTCGTCGGCCGCGTGTATGATCAGCCCCGGAACCTCGATCCGGGGGATCAGCGGACCGGCGCTCGATCGGGAGTAATAGTCGCTCGCGTCACGAAATCCGTTCCGGGGCGCGGTATAGAGTTCGTCAAAATCGAGGAGACTTTTCGCCGCCGACAGGTTCACCGGTTCGAGGTCGGGAAACGAGGCGTGGAGCCGGGCGACCTCGGCGCGGAGGTTCCGCAAGAAGTTCCGGTCGTAGATCCGGTTGTGTGGCTCCTGGATCATCCGGCAGCAGGCTTCGAGGTCGAGCGGAGGGTTGGCGGCAACCACGCAATCGAACCCCTTCAGCGGCTGGTCGGGAGCCTCGCCGGCCAGCTTCAGGACCAGATTCGCCCCGAGCGAGAATCCCACCAGGGCGATCGGCGAGCCGGGAGCCCGGCTCGACAACCAGTCGGTCACCGCCCGGACGTCCTCGGTCTTGCCACTATGATAGAACGATCGCGACAGTCCAAACCCCGCGCCGGCCCCTCGAAGGTTCATCCGGACGACCCGAATCCCCTGAGCCGCCAGCTTCTTTCCGACCCGGACAACGTAGGGAGACCGTGAACATCCGCCCAGACCATGAACCAGAACGGCGGCGGGATCGCCGGGCAACCAGCCGGGAGGGATCGAGTCGAGCACGCTCGTCCGGTCGCCTCCGCCCAGCTCGACAAGATCCAGCGTCGAGGGAAGTCTATGCCTCGGCCAGGGCCAGTAGCGGCCGACGATGGTTTGGAGGTGCGGTCCCTTGATCCAGGGATGAGGCTGGAACGGCGGGATCGCGTCCGATCCTCGCGACGAAGCAGAAACGGCGGTTGAGGTCTCCCGCTGACCCGTCATGGCGACGTCTACTCCTGATTTGACCGGTTCCGATACTGTCCCCATGAATAGGTATTTTAGCACGGTGGTCGGCCGGAAAAAAGGGGCCAATTCCCCCTGGCTTGCCAGAATGAGTGGGAAGCGCAGCGCGAATTTGTCGGCAAAGGCATTCCTGGCTTGGCGTTCCGACGCGATCGGCCGTATGATAAGTTTTCCGTCGATAACCACTCGACGGTCCTCCGCTCGCCGCCGTCCTAGCTGCCAAGGAGATGGTCCGGGTATGGCCGATATCGTGCTGATCAACCCGAGGTTCGAGGTTTCTTACTGGGGAATGGAGCACGCCTTGCCCTTCATGGGCAAGCGGGCCAACCTTCCGGTCGCCTGCCTCCCGCTCCTGGCGGCCCTCACGCCTCCCGAACATACGATCACCTTGATAGACGAGAACGTCGAGGCGATCAACTATGAACGTTGCGCGAAGGCCGACATCGTCGGCGTGACCGGGATGAGCGTCCAGCGGTTCCGGATGAAGGAGATCCTGGCCGAGCTCAAACGCCGCGGGTGCTTCACCGTCGTCGGCGGTCCGCTCGTCACCGTCCAGGAGGATTACTTCGAGGGACTGGCCGACGTCATCTTTATCGGCGAGGCCGAGGATAGCTGGCCCCGGTTCCTCGGCGAGTGGAAGCACCGGCTCCATCAGTATCGCTACGAACAGGCCGAGAAGACCGACATGAGCAAGGTGCCGACCCCCCGGTTCGACCTGCTCAAGATGCGTCATTACGCCTTCGGCAGTCTCCAGTTCAGTCGCGGTTGCCCGTTCCAGTGCGAATTCTGCGATATCATCGTCACCTTCGGCCGTCGACCACGGATCAAGACGACCGAACAGGTGATCAAGGAAATCGATGCGCTCTGGGCTCAGAAGATGCGCATCGTTTTTATTGTTGATGATAACTTGATCGGTAACAAGAAAGAGATCAAGAAGGTCTTGCGTGAGGTCACGGCCTGGCAGGTCGAGCGCGGTTATCCGATCACGTTCTTTACCGAGGCGTCGATCGACCTGGCCGATGATCCCGAGCTGATGCAGATGATGCTCGACGCGAATATCATCGCCACGTTCATCGGCATCGAGAGCCCGAACGAGGCGTCGCTCCGCGAGACCAAGAAGTTCCAGAACGTCCGGTCGGGCGGGACGATGCTTGAAAAGGTCCACCGGATCCAGGACGCCGGAATCGAGGTCTGGTGCGGGATGATCATGGGGTTCGACAACGACGACGAGACGATCTTCGACGCCCAGATCGACTTCGTTCGCGAGGCCCGGATCGCGCACTCGATGTCGGGGATGCTCTACGCGATCGCCAAGACGCCGCTCCACGCCCGGCTCGCCGCCGAAGGACGCCTCGACACCGCCGACTCGCCCGAGTTCGGCACCAACGTCATCCCCTTGAAGGTCACTCGCGAAGAGTTGCGCGACGGTTACGTCAAGGTGATGAACGAACTCTATACGCCCGAAGCCTACTTCGGCCGGCTCGAAGATCTCTGGATCAAGGGGAACTTCGACATCGGCACCAGCCGGGCCAAGTACTGGAAGAAGCACCCGTTCCAGCGGTTCAAGATGGAGTCAATCTGGCTGGTCCAGGCGATCGGCCTGTTCGTCCGGTTCATGACGATGATCCCCGAGGCGCACCTCCGCGCCGAATATCGCCGGAGAGTCTGGCGCTACCTCAAGCACCGCCAGAATCCGGGGATGGTCTTCACCTACATGGTCAAGATCGCCCAGCATTACCACGCCTACACGATGGCCACGCAGATGAAGTCGGGGGCGACACAGGTTTATAATTCGTATTGAACTGAACTCGATCACTGGAAATCGAGGTGAGAGATGTTCGTCTATCGCCTTTTCTGGAAGGACCAAGAATTAGGCTTTGTGGAGGATGTCGAATTGGACAGGGAACAGATGGATGTCCCCTCGAACGTCCACGGACGGTTCTCGTCTATCGAGAATCTAGAGACCATCCGGCCGATCCTCGATTTCCTATCGACTGGTGACTTGGACGAAACCGTCTTCGCAAACGCCCTCCATGACGAGCGGAATTGGTGGCTTCGGGATGATTGGGGTATCCGAAGAGATATCACGCTTCCCGAACTCTGTCTGGACGAGGAATACAGATACGGCTCCATCGATTGGCAATGGCGCTCAAAGCAATGACTATCGTAGGCTGGGTCTGGACCCAGCCTATCGGACCATCCTCATGCGTGCCCTGATCCTCTGGCTCACGAAGGAACAAGGCGGCCGGAATCACCCTCCTACTGTAGATGGATCGATCCCTTATATGCTAATTATCCGGCATGTTGATGAGCCCTGGCCCGCCGAGGATGCCTGGTCGGTCTGTGTTCGAAAATCACCTGATTCAGCGAATCCCGAATTCTGGGTTGCCGAAGTGGTGTTTCGTGTTGATGAAGCGCCCCGAGATTCACTGAAAGAAGGTCGTGAATTCGAACTTTACGAGGGAAAGAAGTGCGTTGCTCGCGGCCGACTCGTCAGCGAAGCTTTCGCCAAGGTCGATCAAGAGCCGGCTTCCTTCGCGATCTGAACCGGTCGGCGCATGTCTCTCAAAGAAACATTCGTGGTGGGCCTCGCCCGAGGCTCGACACCACTCGACTTTCCCTCTCGCTATGACTTTTCGAGATCTTTGATTCGTTTGATATACCCCTTCGAATCAAATTTCTTCCGCGTGCTCTCGTAGCTCATGAACCGGATCGTTCCAAAGATGGGCCGTTCTCCCCAGGGTCGGTCGTGCTTGCCGCCGATCGCCCAGGCGACACCGGTGTAACCGTTCGGGTCGCGACCGTCCATTTCGTAGCGGTCGTTCATGTCCAGGGTCAGGTTGAACGCGGTCTCGGCGTCGGGCGACCATTCGAGCAGTTTCTTGGCCCAGTACATCCTCAAGTAATTGTGCATTCGCCCCGTCAGGACCATCTCCTTCTGCGACGCGTTCCAGAGCGGGTCGCCGGTCTCGCCCGCTTCCAGCGTCTGGGCCGAATAAAGAACCGGTCGGCGATCGTCGGCATGCTTGGCCAGGGTTTTCAAGCCCCAGTCGGGACAGCCCTGGAGCTTGTCGTAATTCGGGTTCCGGCTCACGAAGTTGATCGCGACTTCACGCCGGACAATCAACTCTTCGAGGAGCGAATCCTGGGACTCTTTCGGCCCGTTCGCCTCCATCACCGCCAGCGCAATTGTTAACGGGCTGATGTGGCCGAAGTGCAGATGCGCCGACAGTTCCGTCGTGTTGTATGGTTCAGGCTCGTTGCGCTCAGTCGCATAAACGGGAAGCCGATACTTGATGAATCGCTCGAGCCGCCGGAGCGCCTCGGCCGTCCCCCCTGGATAATTCGCGACCTCGCCGACCCCGTGAATGTTGAGGTCTTCGAGCAGCGAATCGGGTTCAATCGCATGCCCTGTCGGGATCTTGCTCGGTTCCCAGCCGACAACGGCCTTGGGGTTGGTAATTGGTTTGAGATATTCGTGCCAGACCCGATGGATCTTGGGCCGGATCGTCCGGGCGGCGAATTCTTCCTTCGGGAACAGCGATGTCGGCACGACGACATCGGCATCGACGCAGCGGAACGGAACCTTGAGCGCCTCGGCCAGAGCAGTCCGCCACTTCTGGCCGACGTGGATCGGGTTCTCATCGCTCACCACGATCGCTGGTCTGACCTCGTTGCAGAGTTTCTCGACCACTTCATTGGGGGTCCCCAACCGGACGACCAGCGGCACCCCTCGAGCCTCCATGGCCTGCTGGGTCTCGGGCAGAGCATCAACCAGAAACCGATAGTGGCGACGTTGAGCTCCCGGATAAGCCGCCGTGAGCCCGAAAACCGCCAGGACCGGCAGTTTCAGGGCATTGCCGAGCTTGATCGCATGGTTCAACGCCAGGTTATCCGTGCCGCGCTGGGCTCGCTGCATCCAGTAGACGACACAGGTCCCGTCGGGGTCGGGAGAACCATCGCGAAGCACGCGAATCCGCGGGTTGGGAGCGAGCAGAGCGGCAAGGTCGGGCACGTTGGAAAGATTCCTCTCTACCTTGGAGTAGGGCTTGCCCTGCCGGCACTATCGGATCGGCAGGGCAAGCCCTACCCTACATTTTGGATCACCGCAGCGGCGGTTTCCCCAGCTTCGCTCTCACGGCGGCGACCTCCTCGGGATCATTCACCGGGTTGATCGGGG
Source organism: Planctomycetota bacterium (assembly GCA_021778575.1). GTDB lineage: Bacteria > Planctomycetota > Planctomycetia > Isosphaerales > Isosphaeraceae > Tundrisphaera. The sequence continues at coordinate 2,994 of JAJYCH010000147.1, read as the reverse complement.
CCCGACCCTGGAGGACGCCGATCACGTCGTCGGCGACTTCCTCGGCCATCCGGGTCAAGCTTTCCACCGACTGAGCCGCGCTGTGCGGGGTCAGCATGAGGTTGAGGTCGGTCCGGCCGATCAGCGGATGATCGGACGAAGGAGGCTCTATGGTGTAGACATCGGCGGCGTAACCGAACAGTCGTTTTGATTCGAGAGCCTCAAGAACCGCCGATTCATCGGTGACGGGACCGCGACAGGTGTTGAGCAGTATCGCGCCCGGCTTGATCTTCTTCAAGGTCTCGCGGTTGATCATCTGACGGGTCGAGGCGTCGAGCGGAACGTGGAGCGTGATGAAGTCGGCCGTTTCGAGCAACTCGTCGAGGCCGACCCGTCGGGCACCGGCTCGTTCTTCGGCTTCTCGGGGCATTTCGAGCGGGTCGGTGTAAATCACCTTCATGCCGAACCCGGCGTGGGCGATCGCGCCGACGCGCTTGCCGATCCGGCCAAAGCCGATGATCCCCAGCGTCTTGCCGGCGATATCGCGGCCGACAAGCTTGGTCCGGTCGTTGTAGCGTCCTTCGACGAGTGCCTTCATCTGGCCGGGAAAGCACTTCGAGACACCAATCATCATGGCGATGACATGCTCGGCCACGCCCTGGGTGTTCGCTCCGGGCGTGTAGACAACCTGAATGCCGCGCTCGGTCGCGGCGGGAACGTCGACCTGATCGTAGCCGACTCCGTGGCGACCGATCACCCGGAGCTTCGGGCCGCAATCCATGAGCGCCGCGTCAATCACTCCCGCCGTCCGGATCACCAGGGCGTCGGCGTCGACGATCTCTTGATGCAGGACACCTGGTTCGAGAGAACTGGCCATCCGGAGGTCGCCCGCGTCGCGGAGCTTGCTCATCCCCTCCTCGCGCATGGTCGTCAATGACAGAATGATTGGCCGTTCCAGCATGAGATTCGCTCGCGATTGATGACCCAGGAAAAGTCCGACGACCTCGCGGATTCGCACCGGTCAAGGTAGCATAATGATCGGATCGAGAGAAAGGTCGGGGTGGTCTGGTGAGAACGATTCCAAAGTGGTCGGACAATTGTAGGGTCCGCTGTGCGGACCGTGGTTTCGATCGACAAATCTCGAAGGTCCGGTCGTTGACCCGTGGTCGGGCGAAGGCCGGGACCACAGCGGACGCTACCAGATTTCGCGATCCTCCTGGTGGTCTGACGAGAGAACGCAAACATGCCCAACCCGGAAGCCGATGCCCATTTGAGACTGGTCCGCTGGCTGTTGCCGGTCTTGATTCTGGGGGGCGTGCTGGCCCGGTTGATCTTGATCGTGCTGGAGCATGGCCGGCTCGATGATCCCGACCGTTACCTCGACCTGGCTCGATCGCTGGTCGAGGGGCGAGGCCTGGCGATCAACGGGCGACTGACCGCTTATCGACCGCCGCTTTATCCGGTCGTGCTGGCTCCGCTGGTCGCCGGGTTGAGTCGAGCGGGATTGCCCTGGGGAATCGGGGCGTTGCATCTGGCTCTCGGCGCGGCGACGATCGGATTGACTCACGCGACGGCCCGTCGCTGGGGTCTGGGACCGGTCCGGGCACTGGTCGCGGCGGCGATCGTGGCGTTCGACCCGGTCCTGGTCGGTCAGGCCCGATCGGTGATGACCGAGACGCTCGCCGCGTTTCTGGTCGCGGCGACTCTGGCGGGGCTGTCGATTCCCGGACGACTCGGGGCGGTTCTCGGCGGTCTCGGGTTCGGTCTGGCCAGCCTCTGCCGGCCGAGTTTCCTTCCCCCTGCTCTGTTGACCGCGCTGCTGGGTTTACTGCTTGGGCCAGGGGCCTGGCGACCGCGCGTCGAGCGGTCGGGACTGCTGGTTCTGGTGCTGATCTTGACGTTGCTTCCGTGGGCCTGGCGCAATCAGACGGTCTTCGGCGAGCCGGTCTGGACCACCACTCATGGCGGTTATACCCTGGCGCTGGCCAATAACTGGGCCTATTACCACGACGTCCTCGATGGTCCGCCGGGCGCGGTCTGGGGCGGGATCAATCAGTCGCGCTGGATGAGTGACCAGGAGCGTGAGACGTCGGGAATGTCCGAGCCGGAGGCCGACCGGTTGCTTCGATCGCAGGCGTTGAAAATGCTGACCGATCGGCCGAGCGATTTCGCGAGGGCCTCGGTCGAGCGATTCAAACGCTTCTGGGGTCTGGCTCCATCGGGGTTGGTCTATCCGACATGGCTCCGCTTGATGACACGGGCCTGGACATTACCGCTCTGGCTGGCGCTGGCGGCAGGGTTCACCCGGCGAGCGGTCTGGACCTGGCCGGAGGTCGCGGCTCCGGCGTTGCTGATCGCGCTGACGCTGGTGCATCTGGTTTACTGGACCGATCTCCGGATGCGGTCGCCGGTGGTCCCGGCGATCGCGCTGATCGTCGCCGGAGTGGGAATCGACCGATGGGGAGGTGACGGGTTGACGGCAACGGTTGGGCGATCGAAAACGATGGCGCGATTGTTCAAAAAGACCATGAGACATTAAAGAGGAAGCGGCTCGCCGTCCCCTCGAAAAAAAACCAAAAAAATCTCATTTTCTTACTATGCAAAATCCTGAGATTGGTTAGTCTTAAGACAGCCGCTCTCGGCGGGTTCCCCTTAGCCGTTTAGGACGCTAGCCTCGCCAGAACGCTCTTTTCGCAGAGGACAGTGACAGTGGCAAAGAAGCTCTATGTCGGCAATCTGACGTACGACACGACGGAAGACAACCTGGTGGAATTGTTCAGCGAGTTCGGCGAAGTCCTTTCGGCGCAGATCATCATCGACCGCGACACGAACCGATCCAAAGGCTTCGGGTTCGTCGAGATGGCGGATGGTGCCGACGAGGCGGCGAACGCCCTGAACGGGCAGGATTTCCGTGGTCGTAACCTGACCGTGAATGAGGCTCGTCCGCGCGAACCGCGGGACAGCCGGGGCGGCGGCGGCGGCGGTGGCTACGGTGGTGGCGGCGGCGGCCGGAGC
>JAJYCH010000146.1 GCA_021778575.1 Planctomycetota bacterium | reverse complement strand
CTGGCCCTCCTGGAGACCGACCCGGCCCGGGTCCGCGCCCAGGCTTACGACCTGGTCGTCAACGGCGAGGAATGCGGCGGCGGGACGATCCGCTGCCACGACCCGAAGATTCAGTCGAGGATCTTCGAGCTTCTGGGACTGACGCCCGAGCAGGCCGAGGAGAAATTCGGCTTCCTGCTGAGTGCCCTGAAGAACGGTGCCCCGCCCCACGGCGGAATCGCGCTGGGGGTCGACCGGCTGGTGATGCTCTACGCGGGCCTGACCAATATCCGCGACTGCATCGCCTTCCCCAAGACCGCCCGAGGGACCGACCTGATGACCGGAGCCCCCGGAACGGTCGACTTCCGCCAGCTTCGCGAGCTGCACATCAAGACGACCGAGTGAGACGCCCTGAGCCTCTGGTGATCCCGTCGGGTGGCAGGGGTCTCCGGTACTCCGGTTCGCGGATCAGCGACCGGGCCATCAACCGGGGGTCGGGGTACCGAACCCTGCCACCCGCCCCAAAAATCGATGGGCCGCCCGCTGGAAAACACCCCCTCATTCGAGGGTTTGACGCCGACGGGGTCGAGCGTTACAATCCACTCTCGTTTTTGGATTTTCGTGATCCGTCCTCTTGCAAGGCTGCCCGGGGTTTTTTGCCCCGGGAGATCAGTCCGGAATGGTCAAAGCTGGAAATGGGGTGGGCTTCGTGGCACTCGCTGTCAAGGATCTGATCGACGCTGGCGTACACTTCGGGCACCGGGCGAGCCGGTGGAATCCGAAGATGAAGCCGTACATTTACGGCAAGCGCAACCTGATTCATATCATTGATTTGAAGGAAACCGTCCGGGGACTGCTCCGGGCCTCGAAATACTTCAACCGGGTGGCGGCGGCCAACGGCTTGATCCTGTTCGTCGGCACCAAGCGCCAGGCGGCCGAGACGATCGTCGAGGAATGCACCCGCGCCGGAATGCCGTACGTCACCGAGCGCTGGCTGGGTGGCACGCTGACCAACTTCCGGACGATCCGGAGCCGGCTCGAACGTCTGGAGGAACTCGAAACGATCCTCGACGGCGAGCAGGCGCTCAGCTACGGCAAGAAGATGATCTCGACGCTGACCCGCGAGCGGAAGAAGATCGAGCGGAACCTCTCGGGCATCCGGCACATGACTCGCCTGCCCGAGGCGCTCTTGATCATCGACCCGCACCGCGAGCACATCGCGGTCAAGGAGGCCAAGAAGCTCGGGATCAAGGTCGTCGCCCTGCTCGACACCGACTGCGACCCCGACTCGATCGACCTGCCGATCCCCGGCAACGACGATAGCATGCGGTCGATCGAACTGGTCGTGAAGCGGCTGGTCGACTCGATCATCGAAGGCAAGGCGAGCGCTCCGACCGAGCCGCCGCCCCGTGAACGCGACGACCAGGGGGGTCGCGGCGATAACCGAGGTGGTGGCGATCGCCGAGGCGACCGTCGAGGTGGTGGTGGCCAGGGTGGCCCCGGCCGTGGTGGACCGGGACCGAACCAGGGGGGTGGAATCGCCCGGGGCGCGACCCGAGCGGCCAACGCCGCCGCCGCGACCGAGGCACCCGCTCCGGCCGCCGAGCCCGAGTCGCCTGTCGCCGACGCTCCGGTTGCCGATGCTCCGGTTGCCGATGCTCCAGTCGCCGAGACGCCCGCAACTCCGTCCGAGTAACTTCGGATCAGCCGTCACGACTTCACGACCAAGCCCGGCGCGACCGAATCTCAAACGGCTCGCGCCGGGCCGTAACGTCTCTGGAACTCCGGCGGCTCGAACGAATTCGTCGGCGACCGGTTCGGTAGGGATCGACCGTATCCGCCCCTCGTGATCGATCACCTCGGACGATCGCATCCAATCATCAGTCATGACGCGAACCATTCAATCGCCAGCAAGCCAAGGAGAAGCGACGATGGCCGAGATCACGGCCCAGACGGTCAATGAGTTTCGCAAGCAGACCGGTCTCGGTCTGATGGAGTGCAAGGCGCTCCTCAAGGAAGCCGAAGGGGACCTCAAGAATGCCATGACCCTGGCCCAGGAAAAGGGCAAGGCCAACGCCGCCAAGCGAGCCGGTCGAACCGCGAGCGCGGGGCGGGTCGAGGTCTATATCCACCACGACGGCAAGTCCGGCGCTCTGGTCGAAGTCAATTGCGAGACCGACTTCGTGGCCCGGAACGACGAGTTCCGCCAGCTCTGCAAGGACCTGGCCCTCCACGTCGTCGCCGCCAACCCGGTGGCCGTGACCCGCGAGGAAGTCCCGGCCGACAAGGTCGAGGAACAGCGCCGGATCTTCCTGGTCCAGGCCGAAGACAAGCCCGAGCCGATCCGGGCCAAGATCGCCGAGGGGAAGCTCAACTCCTGGTTCGCCGAGAGCGTCCTGCTCGACCAGGTCTTCGTCAAGGACTCGGCCAAGACGGTCCGCGAAGTGATCCTCGAAGTCAACGCCCGGGTGGGTGAGAATATCTCGATCGCCCGGTTCGCCCGCTTCATCGTGGGCGAGAACGTCGTTCCCGCCACCCCCGAAGCGGACGGCTGAGAATCGAATGGAGTGCCGGTGGATGACCGAACATCGATCGGTCATCAACCGGTGGCTCCGCGCGACTTGGTTCAATCGCGTCCGACGACCTCTCTCCTCGACGCTGGAGCTTCTTGATGGACGCTGCGTATCCGTTTGGTGCCCCTGTCTTTCGGCGGATCTTGCTCAAGCTCTCCGGTGAGAGTTTTTGCCGGCCGGGCGAAGGTGGCATCAGCGTCGAGGAGGTCAGTCGGATCGCCCGACAGGCGGCGCGGGTGGCTTCCCGAGGCGTGGAGCTGGGGATCGTCGTCGGCGGCGGCAACATTCTCCGGGGGGCGTCGCTCCGGGGGTCCGACGTGATCCAGGAAGCGACCGCCCACTACATGGGAATGACCGCCACGATCATCAACGGGCTGGCGCTTCAGGACGCCCTCGAAAAGTCGGGGTGCGAGACCCGCCTGATGACCACGTTCAAGATGGACGAGGTGGCCGAACCCTTCATCCGTCGCCGGGCGCTGACCCACCTGGCCCGCGGTCGCGTGATCATCCTCGCCTGCGGGACCGGCAGTCCGTTCGTGACGACCGACACCGCCGCCGCGCTCCGGGGCAAGGAACTGGGCGTCGAGGTTTTGCTCAAGGCCACGCGGGTCGATGGCATCTACTCGGCCGACCCCGAGAAGAACCCCCACGCGATCCGCTACGAGCACCTGACCCCCGACCAGGTGATGCGCGACGACCTGAAGGTGATGGACATGACCGCCATCGGCATGTGCCTGGATAACTCGCTGCCGATCCTCGTCTTCAACTTCAAGAAAGACGGCAACATCGAGCGAGCCATCGCCGGTGAGCCAATCGGAACCTGGGTCGCCAACTCCCCCCGGCCCAAGCCGGCGACCTGAAGGACTTCGTCGGAGGAGGACTCAGGACTCGGGACTCAGTGAAGCGGATCAAAGTGGCGCGTCACAGGCGACTTGATGGAAGTCGTCGCGGTATACTTCGTATGACTGGTTTGCTAGCGACATCATGAGGTTCGGACCCACCCTGAGTCCTCAGTCCTCAGTCCTCGGTCCTCCGCAAGAGAGGTTTCCCATGCCCATCGAAGAGATCGCGTTTGAAGCCGAAGAGCGGATGGAAAAGAGCATCGCGCTGCTGAGCGACCAGTTGAAGGGGGTTCGGACCGGCCGGGCCAACACCGGTCTGGTTGACTCGATCCGCGTCGAGTATTACGGCTCGCCCACCCCGCTCAAGCAACTCGCCAACCTGAGCACTCCCGAGCCCCAGCAGATCCTGATCCGCCCGTTCGACCAGACCGCCATCGGCGACATCGTCAAGGCGATCCAGGCCAGTGACCTCGGGCTGACTCCGAACTCCGACAACAAGGTCATCCGGCTCAACGTCCCGTCGCTCTCGGTCGAGCAGCGCAAGAAGCTGGTTGCCCGCGTCAAGGATCTGGCCGAAGAAGCCCGGATCTCGATCCGGAACATCCGCCGCGACGCCAACAAGACCGCCGACAAGGAACTGACCGACAAGATCCTCACCGAGGACGACAACGAGAAGTGCAAGGAAGAGATCCAGAACCTCACCAAGCGGTTCGAAGGGCGAGTCAACGACACGGCCGATCGGAAGTCGGCCGAGATTCTCGAAGTTTGAGGGTTGATCCGGTGCTCATCCGAAGCGTTGCCGGTGGTCTTGTCCGATTCCTCGCCCGGGCCTCGCTCGCCATCTACTTCGGCGGGTTCACCTTCTACGCCGCCGTCGTCGTGCCCGACCTTCACGAGAATCTCGGCGGGATGGAGACCGGCGAGATCAGCCGGCGGGTGGCGATCTTTCTTTACGCCATCGGAGCGGGAACTCTGTCCCTGTCCTGGCTGGGATTGGCGATCGACCGCGACCAGCGGGGCGGCTGGCGAGGCAAGACCCGATTCGGCCTGCTTCTGCTCAGTTCGCTGCTGTTGATGGCATTGGTCTTGATGCATCGATCGCTCGGCAGTCAGATCGATGAGACGGGATCAACCACCGCATTTCGATCGTTCCACGAACAGTATCTCATGGTCTGGACCGGCCAGTGGCTGGCGATTCTGGGCTTGATGGCGGTCGAGAGTTTTCCGAAGAATCGCGAGAAATCCGAATAAATCGCATGTCCCGGACGTGAATATCAGGGAGACCGACGGATCAAGTCGGAACTTACTCCACCTTCACGACGACCGAGGGCGGCGATCATGACTAAACCTCCTGGACGACGCTTCCGTCCCCGGCTGAGCCTTCGATCGCTGATGATCGTCGTGCTGGTGGTCGGCAGCGGGTTGGGTTGGTACGTTGCGAGTGCTCGGCGGCAGGCGGAGACGGTCGCAGTCATCCGCAATCTGGGCGGGACGGTCTGGTATGACTGGGAATATCGCGATGGCGAGTTTGCCCCGGATTCTCAAGCTTGCCCCTGGCCCGAATGGATGATGAAGCGGCTCGGCCCGGACTGCCTCGGGTCTGTCACGTCGGTGAGTCTCTAAGAACCCCTCAATAAATACGACCCCGGAATCATCACCCGGCTTCGGTCACTCCCTCGTCTTGAATCCCTCAGTTCGTGCATCTACCCGACACAGTCCGAGATCGAATTGCTGAGCCAGATCGATCCGTTGAAGTATGTTCTGATTATGGACGATGGATCGCCCATCGATCTGCGGCCGCTCACGAAGTTGAAACGATTGGAGAGCCTTGATCTCTTTCTGGACTCCATTGATGAGATCGATCTGGCCTTTCTCTCCGACCTGAAGATGTTGAGGAAGTTCTCTCTGAGCGCGGATCGTATCACCGACAACGGGCTAGCTCCGCTACGGAGTCTGAAGCATCTCGATGAACTGGAAATCTATTCGAAACCGATCCAATCCCCGGACGGGGAAACCTACCCCCAACTCGCGTCGTCGGCCCTGGCACAGCTAGCCAACCTCAAACAAATCAAATGTTTGCGGCTCAGACTCGACTTTCGGACCTCACGCCACTGCTGAAAGCGTGTGGAGCAGCCTTCGGATGCATTCTGGCGAGGGCACTTCCTCGCCAGACTCTCCATAAAGCTTGTGTTCCCACATCTGCAACCGTAACGCTCCTAGCATGTCCGTGAATGTTGGTGTCAACTTCTTCGCGTACCACGGCCGGTCTCTCTCGACGTGCGAACCACGATGTCCATCCACGCAGTACCACACGATCACCAGCGATTCCAGGAACCACGCCATCGGGTGCGCACGCTCCACGCTCCGCTCGCTTCGCACCCTCGGCTCGTGCAATCCCAGGTGCTGTTTGCTATCAAAAAACGCCAGTTCCACCCTCCACCTCCGACAATATCCCTGGATCACGAACGCCGCCGAGGCACTCGGGTCGGTCGTCACCAACGCCTCGTCGCGCCACTGACCCAACGGGTCGCGGACCAGCACCACTGCAATCGGGTCGGTCTTGCTCCCTCGATACCACAGGATGTCGCGGATCACCTGCACCCTCAGTTCCCGAGTCACCTGCGGGAAGGCGATCTCCATCAACTCAGCGGGATACGTTGCTGTGTCCTCGATCATTGCCTTGGGCGTCGGCAATCGCTTTCCTTTCTTGCGCGACGCTCCCTTCTGCTTGGGCTGACGCGGCTCGGGCCGCTCGAACAAGGCGGCTTTCCAGTGGATCGGGCCAATCACCTGAAGATTGGCCGGCCGCCCTTGCAACAACGCCGTGTTGACGTAGGCACTGTCGCCGACCAGCCAGAAGGTCCGATCGGGGTTGGCCTCGGCCAGCTTCCGAGCCAGTTCGGCGGCCGACTGCGGACGCGGTTTGTGCCCGGCTTGACCCTTCTTGCGGTAGAGCCGCCAGAGCACCGGCAGGCAGAAATAGCGGTCGGACCGCATCGGGATCGGCACGGCGATCCCCAGCACGACCCAGTTCAGACCGAACCGGAATGTCTTGTGTTTCTTCGAGGAAAGGACCGCGTCGAGGAAGATCCCGCCGAAGGCCACCTTGGCCCCGCGTTTGTGGCAGAGGGTATCGTCAACGGCGATCCAGACGACCCCGCCGGGGACCAGATGAGTGAGGATCAGCGTGGCCAGAACGATTCCCAGGTCGTCCCACTCCCAGACCGCAGAGTGAAAGACGGCATAAGCGGTATCGTGATGACGCTTGGCGGCCAGTCCGGTGGCCTGCCAGACCTCGCTGATGGTGTGAGGACCAAGGCAGACGATCCAGCCCGCGATGAGCGTTTGGAAGGTGGCGAAGACCTGGGGATGGAAAGAATCGCGAAACGTCTCTACCAGAGCGGCGAGGCTGGGGATAAGCTGATCCATCGAGCGGGCCTCCGTGTGGTGTGCGGTCCTGGTGAGCTTGAACACCCTCCAGGATAACGACCTCGCACGCGATGGTCCGCTCGTTTTTCACCGCCAACGACTCCTGTCAAAGCCCGAAAGTCTAGCGAGGAGCGCAAAAACTTCAACCAGCCCACTTTCTTTGCTACAGTCTCGCTAATGGTCTTGGATGGACTTGTACGGTGACCGCTCAATGAGCTTTCTATAGATAGGCTGCCAACGTCCCTAATTATCGATAGGAGTTTTTATGTTCAAGCGAACCCCAGTCAAGTCGGCCTTGCTTCTCTTGGTCGTGATCGCTGTCGGTGTCTTCGCGTTTTCGGGAAAGATCATGCGTGGCCAAGTGACCACTAGCCAGGTTCAGACGAAGGTTGTTCCGCCCACGCCGGTCGCTGCGCCATCGATGCGACGCCCTGAGCCCGGTTCGGCAGACGCCAATCGGATGGCCGAGTTTGTGGCACAATGCAAGGCGGGACTCGTCCCAGCAGTTCGAATTGGTGTAGCGCCCAACGAGGACTCCGCCAAGGGTCACCGGATGCCGGCATTCGAAGCCACCACGATCGTTCCGCAGGCCAAGGTCAAGGGAGACGTGCTACGATTTCAGCAGAGGTTGGCCGACGTTTTTGCCGCCCATGAACCGATGCCAGCTAGCCGGCTCAACCATTTTTCCTGGGTGAAGCAGTGCCCAAATGCGCGGATCTACGGTTGGTACGGCACGATCACAGGAGTTTCGCTTCAGGCCGACTCTTCGGTGATTGTGACGATCGAATTCCATCCCAAAAACGAAATCGTGGGGCAACGCGCACTCATGCGTGATTACGTAACCGAGGCATGGCTCGTCTCCGGCGGTCGGCTGGAACTGATCGACACAGATGCAGCCACCATCAATCCCGCGATTCAGGGCGTGTTCCCGCTGTGAGCAAAATTCTTCCGTCCACGTCGCCGCAACGGCGACGTGATCATTGACTACAAATTAACCCGGGGGCCTGACGGGGTCATTGCTAGGGGCCTGACGGGGGGGATCTGACGGGCCGGGTCGCCCGGGGAGGTTGCTCCCCCGAGGCTCCCACAGATCCGGAAATGTCGAACAAACTGCACCTGTAGTCCCACCTCCCATTTCGACCTCCGAGTTGCCTATCATTGGGCTACCGGCACTTCGACGGTTGGTCGATTGGCTCGATATGCGCCGGAAGAGTGCCCAACAAGGAGGACCCTCATGCGTCAGCACCGGACACCCACTGCTCCCCCCCGCGCCTGATCCAGGCAACTCGCCCGTCGGCCTTGAAACTCCTATGGCCAACGCTCCCGGCCGAGAGTCGGGAGCGCATTCTCAATGCCCTCGGCCGCGTCGTGGCACGGCAGATCGCAAGACCCCCGGCCGCTCGGGAGGTGTCGCATGAGCGGTCATGATCAGGCACGACTCGCGAGTGAGGGTTCGCGGCACGGGCCGCCGACGGCGGACGGTTCTCCCATCATGAGGCGTTCGGCCTCCGCGAAGCTCTCGGGACGTCACCTGGAAAAATTGGCCATCGTTTACGTCCGCCAATCCAGCCCTCAGCAGGTCTTCGATCACAAGGCGTCGCGCGAGCGGCAGTACGCCCTGGCGGACTATGCGTCGCTGCTCGGATGGCCCAAAGACCGCATCCTGGTCATCGACGAGGATCAAGGGCAGAGCGGCCGGACCGCCAGGGCCAGCGCGCACTTTTACAACAATTTGGTAAACTTTGCGGCCTTGCGCCCGTCCAACTGACCTGGTATACCGTCCACTGTGTCGTGAGAGAGCACCGGTGGCCGGAGGTCGGCGATGGCGAGCGCCCGCAGCAAGCTGGA
>JAJYCH010000145.1:2207-8678 GCA_021778575.1 Planctomycetota bacterium | reverse complement strand
CCATCGACAGCACCATCACGGCCGACCGGATCACCTATGACTCGGCCAGCGAGCTGATCTACGCCTACGGCGAAGATGACAAGGAAGTCTCGCTGACCCGCCAGGATAGCAAGGGGCAACCGTTCTCGGCCGGGCGAGGCAAGACGCTTCGCTTCAACAAGGCGACCCGGGCGAGCGACTTCACCGACCCGCAATCGATCGTCTTCACCGACCTCAAGTCCGGGTTCCGGCCCAAGGCCTACTTCCCCGACCTGGGAGGGACCGGCCAGGCGATTACTCCGCCCAAACCCGTTCGCGTGCCGTTCATGAGAACCCAGCGCAGCTCGACCGAACGCCAGCAATTCACCGGGCAATAAAGAACAGGCCGTTTTTTACTTCCCGATTTCGCCATGTGTGGGTGGCAGGGGTTACTGCGTCCCGTAACCTCTGCCACCCTTCATGAGTAAACAAATGGCCGATGCCTGATCCGAGGATCAGGCATCGGCCAGTTTTGATCTGTCATCGGTCGGTCGTCAGCGGCGGCCCGACCTCAATAAACCTCGCCGGCGCGGACGACGTGGCCGCTGGTTCCGCCGGCGGCGCTGGCCCAGGGGGCGTAGCGGCTGTGCCAGCCTTCGGCGGCCCGGACGGTCGTCAGTTCTTCCTTGGTCATCCCGTAGCGGGCGAACCAGGGGGTTCCATGCTCCTGGACGACCGTGTTGACATCGGCGACCCGCTTCAAGCCTTCGGTCGCGGCGAACTTGGTCCGGGCCTCGGCTCCATCCTGGAGGAAATATTCCTTCCAGAACGCCCGGCCGCCCAGAACGCCCGAGCAGCCGGTCTCCATCGCCATCTTGACCTGCTTGAGATAGTCCGGGTAATCGACGCCGGCCGAGAGCAAGACCCAGGGACGCTCGCTCGCCTCGGACAGGGCGTGCAGGTTATCGACGAGCTGCGAGTCGCTCTCGTGACCAAGGGTGCCGGGAAACTCCGACTTGTAAACGTCGCAATACCGGCTGATCTGGCGGGCGGCCTCGATGGTCGTCTCGGCCTTGCGGTCGAGATACGACTTGTCGGTCTTCTTCTCGCCGTTGTAGTTGAACGAGACCGGTTCGAGCAGGAACAGGATATCGTATTTGATGCACTCGTTATAGACGTGCTGGATGAACGAGAACTGATGCTCGGCCGAGATCTTCTCGCCCGGCTCGAACGGGGCGAGCAGCTTGACCGCGTCGGCCCCCATAAGCTTGATCTTCTCGACCGACCAGCCCGGCTCGATCTCCCCCATCGGGCCGCCGGCCGCGTTCTTGCCGCTGCCCGACTTCTCGACCCGGACGAGCATTCCCTTGGTCGGCGGCATGGCTTCGGTGGCGATCGCCGGCCAGGCTCCGTAGTAAGCGTCGATCAGGACGCCTGACGAGGCCGGCGACATCTGCCGCATCATGTCGAGCTTGGCCTCGACGATCTCGTCATACGACGGCTCGCGGTCGAGCCCCTTGGTCTTCAGCGCCTTGGCGGCCATCTCGATCATCGAGCTGTTCTGGTCAAAGGCCACCATGGTCAGCGTCCCGTTCGGGTTGCTGATCCGCTGGAGCCCACGGAGCTTGCCGGGAGTCAAACCTTTGCCCAACAAGGCGGTGGCGCCCAGCGGGCGACTGGCGGGAGAGGCGGTAGCCATCGTGCGAAATCTCCCGTCGCCTCGGACTGATTCGGTTACCGGTGAATCGCGAAGCGACGTTCAAGGTTCGGGTGCTCGGTCCGATTCCGTGCGATCGAGCGACCTCCTCGGTCGTTCGAGAGGCGCTGACCCGATCGCTGGATCATTCCGATTGAAGAACCGATTTTAACGATCGCCTCCCGCTTTGCAAGCATCGAGGGGCCGAACCCCGGCGGACCAACCGAACGACCGAACCGGGACAGGGGTGATTCGCAGCGATTGGCCTCATGGGTCAAATGATTTCCGGCCCGTCTTTTCCAATCGTGTCCTAGCTTGTAATAGTGCGTGGCTCTCGTCGGGCTTCCACGAAGGAAGCCGGTTGGTCGTCGGCGCATTCGCATCAGTCGCCGTCGAGAGCTTTCCATGTCCAACTCACTGGAGAACCGGGTTGCTTTCCGATCGGGACTGGTCGCGGCCATCACGATCGCGGTCGCCATCGGGTCGCTGCTCAGCACCACCCGGTTTCTCTCGGGTTCCGATCAGGTCCAGCACAGCCACGATATCGCCCAGCGGCTGAAGGATCTGAAAAGCCTGGTGAAGGACGCCGAAGGAAGTCAACGCGGCTACTTGCTCACCGGCGGCGACGAGAATTATCTCCAGCCTTACGAGAATTCCCTCTCCCGGTCTGATCGGCTGATCGCTGAACTCGCGGAGTTGCTCGCCAAGGATTCGCCCGAGCGTCGCCAGGTGGTCGATGATGTCAAACCGCTGATCTTGAAGAAGTTCGCCGAGATGGCCGAGACCATTCGCCTCTGTAAGAGCGGCAAGTTGGGCGAGGCGATCAACCTGGTGCATTCCGACCAGGGAGAAACGCTGATGCAGAGCATCGAGCGAGTGGTCGAGCGGGCCGACCGTTCCGAGCGGGCAGTGGTCGCCTCGATCGCCCAGGACGTCTTGTTTCATCGCAACGTGAAGATCTCGTTGACGACGGTCAGCGCCGGCTTCACGATCTTGATCCTGGTCGCGGTCTATCTCGTCGTCGGCCGCGAGATGTGGGAGCGCAAGCAGGTCGAGGAAGAACTCGCTCGGACCCGGGACGTGGCCGAGGCCGCGAATCGGGCCAAGGGGGATTTCATGGCCAACGTCAGCCACGAGATCCGGACGCCGATGAACGCGATCCTGGGGATGACCGAACTGACACTCGAAACCGATCTCGCCCCGCATCAACGCGAGAATCTCACGATCGTCAAGTCGGCGACCGACTCGTTGCTCTCGATCATCAACGACCTGCTCGATTTCTCGAAGATGGAGGCGGGCAAGCTGTCGCTGGCCCTCGACGACTTCGATCTCCGCGACCTGCTTTCGACCACGATGGATTTGCTGGCGCTCCGGGCCGTGGACAAGGGGCTGGAACTGGCCTGTCGGATCGATCTCGGAGTCCCCGACCGCCTCGTGGGCGACTCGTCGAGGATTCGACAGGTCGTGATGAACCTGGTGGGCAACGCCATCAAATTCACCGAACAGGGGGAAGTGATCGTCGAGGTCGAGGCCGAAATCGGTCCCGGCGGAGCCATCGAACTCCATTTCAAGGTCACTGACTCCGGGATCGGCATCGACGACTCGAAGCTGGCGTTGGTCTTTGATCCGTTCACCCAGGCCGATGGAAGCACGACCCGGCTTTATGGCGGGTCCGGGCTCGGTCTGTCGATCTCGTCGCAGTTGGCGGCTCTGATGGGTGGCCGGATCTGGGTCGAGAGCGTCCTCTGCGTCGGCAGTACCTTTCATTTCACCGCCCATGTCTCGCTCTCCTCGGCCGGTCGCCCTCAGGAGCCGGCGCCCCTGGAGAGCCTCCGAGGGCTCCGGGTCCTGGTCGTCGACGATAACGCGGTGAACCGGCAAATCCTTGAAGAAATGCTGACATTCTGGGAGATGGTGCCGACTCTGGCCGACGGCGGCCGGGCGGCTCTCGACGAATGGGAACGAGCCCGCGAGCAAGCTTCGCCGTTCTCCCTGGTCATCCTCGACGCCTTGATGCCGGACATGGACGGCTTTACCTTGGCCCGGATGATCCAGCAGCAATCCAGTCTCAAGGCCGACCTGATCGTGATGCTGACGTCCTCGGATCGACAAGGATTCGCCGAAAGCGCCCGGGAGGCCGGGATCACCGCCTGCCTGAACAAGCCGATCCATCAGCACAAGCTGCTCGAAGCCATCCTGGCGACCGTGACCGGGAACCGGCACGGCCAGGATAATCCGGTGACCCCGCCGGCGTCGAAGGCTCCGACCCGGACGCTCAGGATCTTGCTGGCCGAGGACAACCCGCACAACCAGCGGGTGGCGGTCTTGATCCTGGCGAAATTCGGTCATGCCGTGACCGTCGCCGCCAACGGGGTCGCGGCGGTGGACCTCCTGCGAGAGACTCCCTTCGACCTGGTGCTGATGGACCTCCAGATGCCCTTGATGGACGGGCTTCAGGCGACCGCCGCCATCCGAGCGTTCGAGGCCGGCACCAATCGACGGGTGCCGATCATCGCCTTGACCGCCCACGCCATGAAGGAGGACGAAAACCGCTGCCTGGCCGCCGGGATGGACGGCTACGTCACCAAGCCGATCGAAGAAGCCAAACTTGTTCAGGCGATCAATCATTCCGGCGTCCTCGGAGCGCGAACCCCAGCACCCAGGACCGAGCCCGCCCGGCGATCGGCAACGATCGACGCGGTCGCCGCGCTCGCTCGGGTTGATGGCGATCGAGCGTTCCTGGCCGAGATGGCGACCTTGTGCCTCACCGAATCAACGGTCTTGATGAGAGAGATCAGCGACGCCGTGGCCCTCGACGACGGCGCGTCCTTGATCAGACCGGCACACAGCCTGAAGAACTGGTCGGGCAATTTCGTCGCCGAAACGACGTTCGCCTCGCTCAGGCGACTTGAGGAACTGGGCCGGGCCGGTCGCCTGGCGGAAGCCAGGGCCTTCCTTCCCGACCTCGAAATCGAGGTCGGCAAGTTTCTCGCCGCCCTGGCCCAATTCCTTCCCGAGCAATCCGCCCCCGAAAACGATCCGGCCCACCTGCCCAACCGCAACGGACGATGGAGTCCTTCATGTACCCATTGAAAGCGATCTTGATTGGTCTCGATCCCAGCTTGTCCCAGCAAGCTCGACGCGAACTCCTGAACCGCGCGGTCCATCTCGAAGTCGAGTTCGACAATGCCGTCGATGCCTTCGCCGCGCTGCGACGATCGACCTCCGACAAGCGGCTCCTGATCCTTTCGATGGCCTCGATCTGCGACCTCGAATCGCTCAGTCATCTGGCGGTCCACTTCCCCGGTTGGCCGATCGTCGCTCTGGTCGATGGCTATGATCCCAAGGCCTCGCTGGGCGAGGTCGTCGTCAACATCATCCGGACCGGAGCGTCGCAGATCCTCTCGCTGCCGATCCAGACTGACGACTTCAAGGCGGCCCTGGAGCGGATCGCGCTGCAATATGTTTACTCGCTCAGCGACACCAAGGTGATCGCCGTGGCCGGTGCCACCGGCGGCTCCGGAACGACGAGCGTGGCGCTCAACCTGGCCTTCGAGATCGCCGATCGTCACGGACTCCGCTGCGTCCTGGCCGATCTCTCGCTCCGGATGGGTGTGATCACCTCGCACCTCAATATCGAGCCGACCCACACGATCCTCGACCTCTTGCGCAACACCAGCCGGGTCGACGCGTTCATGACCCAGCAAGTCTTGATCCGCGTGGCCGACAACTTCGAGATCCTGGCCGGACCCGACAAACTGGTGACGCCGGTGACCACCTCGGCAAACGACCTGGCGCGGGTGATCGATACGCTCAAGCAGATTGCCGATATCGTCGTACTCGATATCCCGTGTACTTATGACGATCTTTATTTCGAGACGATCACCGCCGCCAACCAGGTCATCCTGATCGGCGAGCAGAAGCTCCCCTCGATCCGCGCCATGAAGATGGTCCGCGAAGCGATCAAACGCGACAGCGCGACCGAGCATCTTATTCTCAACAAGTACGAAGCGAAGAATAAAGGGTTTTCGGTGGAACGCCTGCTCAAGCCGCTCGAAGTCTCGGCGCTGCATACCGTGGCTCGCGACGACCTGGGCATGAGCGCCGCGATGGACGGGGCATGCACGCTCCGGATGGCGCACCGCCGGTCTCCGGCCCTGGCCGACATCGTGGCCCTGGCCGACCGAGTCCTGGCCATCGAACCGAAAGGCCGAACCAAGCCCATGGGACTCTTCAGCCGACTCGGACGCGCTCTCGTAAATTCCTAAACAGTAAACAGAAAGACGGACCGACCATGCCGCCCCGCGCAATCAATATTCTCCACGTGGAAGACGAGGACTCGCAACGGCGACTCTTCGCCCATCATCTTCGGACCCTGAACGAGTTCCAGTTCGAGATCGTGTATGCCGACTCGGAAGAGATCGCCCTGGAAATCTTCCGGTCGGCACCGATCAACTTCGTCATTCTCGACTACAACCTCCGCCAAGGCATCGGCTTGCACTGCCTGCAGTTGATCCGTGAGCACGACCCGATCGTCCCGATCATCGCCATCTCCGGAGCCGCCAGCGACGAGATCGCCGCCGACCTGGTCCAGGCCGGCGCCGACGATTATATCAGCAAACGTGACCTGACCAGCGGTTTACTGGCCGATCGAATGCGCGACGCCCTCAAACGAGCCGACACCTGGAGAGAACGTCATATCAACCATCAGAACTGACGGACCGAGGCACGTGGGGATGGCTCGGCCCGCCATCCCCACTCATGGGATCGCAAAGACGTACGATCCCTGAGCCGGTCGCTTGCCGTCGTCGCGGGGG
>JAJYCH010000145.1:0-2197 GCA_021778575.1 Planctomycetota bacterium | reverse complement strand
CTGAACAGCAGCCGCTGACCGGGACGCGTCGGCCTCGTTAGCGAACTCTCCGCTGGGTAAGTCGGCTCGCCGGGACGCGGAATCCGTTCTCCGGTCGACTCGATGTAACCGAACGGCTGGCCCGTGAACGGGTCGACCGGCAGCTTGTCGAGGATTCCGGGGACCAGATCCGCCAGCTTCGCGGCGTCCTTGCCGTCGTGTTCGAGCTTCCAGACCATCAGCGCCAGCGCCTGAATCAACGCCCGGCGGCCGACCGTTTGCTGGTCGAGCCGGTATGCCTCGACGCTGATCATCTGCAAGAAGCTTGGCGCGAGAAACGACTCATCCCGACCATCCCCTCGCCGGAACAATCCGCCCGGTCGCTGGAACGGATCGAGAGCAACATTCGGCAAATCCTTGGCGATGATCCGGCGAGCGACCCGCCGCCCTCTCAGCCGCTCCCAGGGGGCGCAAAGGACCTTCGAGACCAGCACGAACTGGAAGACATAGTCTTTCTTGCGGGCGGTATCACCCGGAAAAAGGATCAGTTCGGCCAGTTCTTCGCCCGAGAGATCCAGCGCCCGCTCGATCAGGATCGACTCGGTCCGGAGGCATCGACCGAGGTCGGGCAGGGGGGGTAATGCCCGGTAACTCGCCAGAGCCTGGCGAATCGTCTCGACTTTCTGCTTGGGGTCGCTCAACCACGCAAAGGCCAGGACAATGCCCCGCTGGTGGACCGTCGCGGCGAACCCTGTTCGCTCGAACGTGGGGTTGAACGCCACGATCTGATTGGCCAGCCGGAACAGGACCAGGATATCGTCCCAGGCTCCCGCCAGGTCTCCGAGTGACTGCCGCTGGCGGGCTTCCAGGGCGATGATCTGGCTGAGCAGGAGCAGCCCGCGTTCGAACTGCCAGTCTTCCGAACCAAATTGCATCCGATCAATCGTCGAGAACTGGCAAAGCGGCATCACCGACGCTTGCTTCGCCAGGTCGAGCGCCGGCTGGTTCATTGTCAAAAGCTCGGCGAGCTTGAGGTTCGGCTCATTCCAGCCGTCGCGGATCACGGTCTCGATCGTCGCCGAGCTTGAGCCGTTGTTGTAGACCCAGAAATTCTCCTTGGCCGTGATCAGCCCGACCGCCCGGCGATAGACCTCGGCGGCGTTCTCGGCCGGGGGCACCGGAGCGGCGGATAGGCTCGACGGATCGTATTGCGGGCCGACGTCCGCCACGCCTAACCCTCGATGCGCCGTATATGTTCCGAACAGTAAGCCCGACGGCACGACAATCAGTGAGCCCAGGCGAACCCAGCGCCGGAACCCTTCGGGCTCGACCAGCCAGTCGCTCGACCACGCGGCCGAGATCGCCACCATCGTCAACGGGACCAGCGCCAGGCTCCATTCCGGAATCATTTTGTACGACATCAACGCGAACAGCCCCGGAGCCAGCGCGACCCAGAGCACCGTGCCCACCAGCGCGGCGGTGATCCGCCGACGGAACACCATTCCGCAGAAAGTCCCGATCGCAAACGCATAAACGCTCGAACAGTCAAAGATCAACGCCCGCTCAAAATGGCCTGAGAAGGCGGGCATCACCAGCGAACCAGGCGTGTGATAGATCGCGAAGGTCGCCACGCCCAGGATCAACGCCATCAGAGTTCCCCAGACCGCGAACCGTCGCCACCAGACCGAGCGGGCCTGGACCCCGTGATGCACCAGGAACTGTCGGCTGCCGATGGCGTTCTCCGACCCGAACACGCTCACGCCCGCCGTCAGACTCGCCAGGCTCGCGAAGAAGGTGTCGATCACTCCATCCATCTGAACCTGCAAAACCCAATTCGAGACCGGAATGAACAGCGCGACCACCCCGACCAGCAGCGCCATCCCGTTCCCTTCGCGAGCGACCTGCCAGAACAGGCTCCGACCGGTCGACGCGGCCCGACTCTTGATCGGACTTGATGAGACCGCTTCCGTACCCACATAAGTGAACGGCAATCGCCACGACGGCCGCCAGGCCAGGCAGACCAGCGACGCCCCGAGCGCCACCACCGCCCACGCCAAGAGCAGCACCAGTTCGCGACCGTCGCCGCCGATCCAGTCGATTTTTCCGGTCGTTTCCCAGTGGAGCCGCTCGTCCCACGACGGCAAGAGCATCGCCATCACGGTGATCACCGCCAGGACCGCCGCCATCAACGTGTTCCGCGAGATTGCCGACCAGAACA
>JAJYCH010000144.1 GCA_021778575.1 Planctomycetota bacterium | reverse complement strand
CCATGAACCCGATCTTACGCATGACCCGAACCTCCCTCGTTTCAAGTCAAGTCTGGCGACCAGCGCCGACGTTTCGCCGCGAACCTCCGGCCTCGCTCCGGCGTCTGTCTGACGGATCACAAACAATCATGACAGAACCGGATCGGACAGGAAACTACCGGGATCACGGCCGAGTCGCCGATTTCTTGGAAAGATTCGTTTGAGATTGTCCTGGACAACCAATCGATCAAGTCCTCGGGGTGTGTCGGATGGCACGCGACCCTGCGAAGGTCGAAGGCTGGGTTCGACTCCCGGCGAGGACATCCAAAGACGTCTGAATCTATGAACGCGGGAGCCAGACGGCCAGGCAACCGGCTGCAACCCGGTGGAAGTGGGTTCGACTCCCACCCGCGTTTTTTGTCTCGGTGGCAACTGGTAGGGAAGGTCTGACGTCGGTTAAATCCGAATTTCGAACGGGGTGACCGCCCCTTGAGGAAGATCTCCGGGACGGATAAATTGGGGTCCTCCGACAATCGTCGAAAAGGTAACGGATCAATACGCAGTTCGGTATGGCGTTTTTTGATCCATCGTTTCCCGACTTACGTCAAATCAAAAAAAGAAAAGACCTTTGAGTGCCTTGCGACATCACTTATCGTTGAACGATTTTGCGATACCCTCGACGAAGCACGAACTCTCGTGTGGGATGAGTTTTCCAAACATTGAGACATAGCACGAAGGCTGTAGGCAAGGTCAAGACCCAGCGGTTGCGACGTCGATAGCGGAGAAGCGGGGTTATGACCCAGCCTACGACGACTTGCCAGGAAGCCACGGCTATGCGATTTCCCCCCTTGCGTTTCCGATTGATTTGGATGATTGTCGCGGTGGCAGTTGTGGCCGGGGCAATGGGCGTCACGCGGCTCCTTGCAATCTCAGGCCAGCATCGAGCGCGGGCAGTACTTCACGCACGCCTGGAGAGAAAATGCACTAGACTGGCAAACGAATTTGAGAATATCTATGTTCGAACATCAAAAGGATGGGCACTACGCAATGCACCGATAGTCCTGGTCCCCATGCCTCGATATGGTGGGCACGTACCGGACGGTCGGCTTCGCACATCGGCTACTTGGAATTCCCCTGTGTGGGAGGGCGCGGACGAGCGGACTCAGGCCCCGCACGACGCGGACGAATGGCGGAGCGAGGCTGTCCGACACTCCCAGCTCAAGGCCAAGTACGAACACGCCGCTTGCTACCCTTGGCTCTCCGTCGATCCCGAGCCCAAGTGAATTCATTCGGACGCAATTTATGAAGAGCTGTAGGCGGGTCGAGTCCTCGTAGGGTGGGCTTCGCCCACCACATATTGAAGATGGTGGGCGGAGCCCACCTACGAAGCGACAAACGCGACACCAATCGGAAAAATGCTCTAGCCACCTTGCAAGTTTGAGTCGACCAGAACGTCGCTCAAGGGTTCCTGGGGTTCCGTATCTTCGAGTGAGTCTCTCAAGGCGGGGAACCACGCATCGCCAACCCAATGGCTGCCAGCATCGGAAGTAACGAAGTGGATTGGCCAGAGCTTCCAGGCCGAACTCAGAAGCGGGATGACCTGTGTCGCTGAATGATCGCCGTGGATCAGAATGGGAAAAGGCCGTGGGGATGACATCAGGCAATCCTCCAGGATCGCCCAGGGCGACAGAACTACCTCAGAGAATCCGTCCGCCCTCCGGAGGGGCTTCTCGAGAGTGACCTGGTCGAGGCAAAGGATGAGGATATCCGAGAGCCTTTGCCGGAGGACCGCAAGCAGCGAGGGAAGATCGGATTCGATCGATCGATCGTACATGTAAAGCCGATCGTCCAGCCACACCTTCATTTTCTCGACCCGCGCCGGGTTTGCTTCCAGGACCGCGATGAGCTTGGGCACTGGGAAGGTCTCCAACTCAGGAACACTGGAGTGGCACGGGTCCCGACGACCCATCCGGCGGAAACCACTTCACCTTGCCCACTGTAAATCCAATCTGATGCAAATGCTTTGCCACGCAACAGAGCGAATGCTGGCTGGAGAATTGAAAGGTTCCGCTAAGATTGGTGACCTCGGCGACTTGCCCGGGCCTGTCAATCCGCAGGTCGCCCGCGTAGAGCGCGGACTGTGCCAGTCCAAGAACCTTCGGATGCTCATGACTGCCATCTGGCACGACATGAATTGTATCCTGGAGGTCGACCACATACACATAACGCCCGACGACTTCTCCGATAGTTAGTGGTCGGCTGTCCGGCGATTGAGGATAGGGCAATTTATCGAGAGGTCGTTTCATCCCACCGAACATCGACGAAAGCTCCTTCTCCATACCTTAACGGTACACACCAGCCGGATCGGGGCACAAGTGGCGCGCACAAAGACCATCAAATCCGCGGGCCGAGACAGTTTGCGCCGATGTCCGACAACATTTTCGGCAATTCGAGTGCGATGTATACGTCCGAAATCTTCATGAGTCAAGAGGTGAGCCGCGCGTCCGGTGTAATCCTTACTCTAGAACACGATCGTCAACCATCAACAGAAACTCGGCCGGGAAATTGCAGTGATTTCAAAAAATATACAAGTTTAAACATATATTTTTTGCTAACGTTAAGGGTTGTACTCACCAGCCAGCCTGTCTGGAAAGTTCGCCTCATCGGAGGCTGAGTCCAACCGCTGACACGCGTTTGTTCACGGAATGTGTGTTCGAAACGAACATTCTTCGCGAAAATAGAAAGGACGGCCGGTCCAGCGAACCCGTACCTTTCATCATCGAGGAATCGTCCGATGCCTGTCTCCGAAGCGAAGCTCAGCGCCAACCGAACCAACTCCTTGCGGAGTACGGGACCGAAGACCTCCGAAGGAAAAGCGATCTCTCGTCAGAATGGGTTGAAGCATGGCCTGACCGGGGCGGGGGTGGTTCTTGCTCCGGATGACTCGGCCGAGGTCGAGCGGCGGCACCAGGTTCTTCAGGCCGAGCTGGCTCCGAAAACGGCTCTTGGGCAGATCCTCGTGATTCAGATGGCGACTCTCTCGGTCCGGATGGAACGAGGCGCCCAGCAGGAATTTGCCCAGGTCGCGGCCCGGGTCCGTCACGCGGCCGATGACTTCGACGCCGAGCGAGTCGAGCGGGCCGAACAACTGATTGCGGGGATCGCCGATCACCCCCGCGCGACTGTCCGGAAGCTCCGGAAGTCGCCCGAAGGCATCGATTGCCTGATCGAAGCCTGGCGCGAACTCCGGCGCGACCTGACCCGTCCATTGTGTCCGAAGTGGACCGACCCGAGCCTGGAAAAAGTCGCCCACCTGATGGGCCTCCGGATGCTCGACCTGGCCGGGTCAGAACTCGACGCTCTGGCGAAGGCAAGCTGGGGTAATTTGACCGGTCTGGCGGAGTCGGATAAGGCAGGAATCGCGATCGAGACCGTCAAAGCCTGGGCTCGGGCTCGACTGATCGAGACGGTCGACGCCGAGATCGCCGCTCTCGAAGCTCACTTCGCGACACTTGACCAGATCACGCTTGACCAGGACCGCGCCGAGGCCGGGACTCGGGCACTGTTCGACCCGTCGCGCGAGGCTTCGCTGGCCCGTCGCTATGAGTCGGAAGCCCGCCGAGGGTTCTTCCGGGCACTCCGCGAGTTCCGCGCGGTTGAATCGGAAGTTCTTATTCCAAAAGAGGTTGCGGACGAAGATCCGACCTCGGCGGTGGGTTCGTCTCGGGAAAGTCGCGGGGTGACGCCGCGCGAGCCTCGGCCGGGCTCGCCGGAGCCGTCGCGACGGGTCCTCGACGACGAATTGACGGTCAGCAAGGGGCGAAATCGGGTTGGATCGGCGGTTGAGGTGCCCGTTCCGGTCGGCTAATCGGGTTCCGGTCGATCCGTTGAGTATTAGCCGGGATCGCGGTGCGCGCCGAAGGGGGACCATCGTCGGGTTCTCGGCGGCCTCGACCCGGGCAAGGATCTGGTCGAGATAGGCCCAGACTTCCATCACTCCCGGCGAAAGCCCAAGGACCGGTTGAGCGTCGCCAGTCCGCAGAGTCCAAAAAAGCCGATTCCGATCCAGCCGAAGATTTGCGGCTTCAGCTCGGGCTGCAAGGTGCAGAAGTACGACGCCCCGACCAGCAAAGCGGTCAGTCCCAGCAGTCCGATCAACTTGACTGGCGACGGAAAGCACGGCATTCGGGGAACTTTTTGGTGGTCGGGCGGTCCAAGATGTCGTGGGCGGAGTTCCATGATAGCTTGCACCGGTGGCTCGATCAATCGATGGTCGAGAACCTCCAGGGCAGCGGGGAGTGTCAAGGCGTGGTTTCGCCGGAGCTTCGTCGGGTCGAGCGCTTTACGGGGCCTCTGGTTCCGGTTAATCTTGAGTGGGGGCGATCGCCTCCGTCGTTAAGGTTTTGCAGTCGGGACCATTTCCCATCGTTTCGTTCAGATCCGCCGGCCGGTCGTCCGGGTCGGCGGAGCCGAAAGGACTTCCCATGGCCCAGGCCGTCGTCGACCCTTCCGAGCTACGTCGGTTCGCCCAGAACCTCCGGCACTTCAACACGGAACTGCACAACAAGATGGCCGTGATCCACGGCCAGCTCTCCGGCTTGAGCCAGACCTGGCGCGACAAGGAGCAGGAGAAGTTCACCGAGGAGTTCGAGGCCACGCTGATCGTGATCAACCGGTTCATCGAGGCGACCAACGCCTTCGTGCCGTTCCTGCTCCGCAAGGCCGAGCGGG
This sequence comes from Planctomycetota bacterium, assembly GCA_021778575.1. Taxonomy (GTDB): domain Bacteria; phylum Planctomycetota; class Planctomycetia; order Isosphaerales; family Isosphaeraceae; genus Tundrisphaera. The sequence continues at coordinate 4,004 of JAJYCH010000144.1, read as the reverse complement.
TCGAGGAATACTTGCAGCAGCGCTGATGGATTCGAGGTGGCCGGTTCGAGGCACGAAAGGAGACCCCGATGGGCGAGTCCGCGAAGGTCGGTTCGATCGACGCCATCCGCGAGTTCCGCGAAGCCCTGGGAAGCTTCGTAGAGGACGCCCGGAACGCGTTGACCGCCGTCGAGATGGAAAACCGTCGGCTCAACGAGTGGGTGAAGAACACCCAGCGGCTCTACTGGCTCAACGAGGTCAAGCGGCGTCGCGAGAAGATGAACGAGATCCGCGGCGAGCTCCACCGCAAGAAGCTGTCGGGGGCCGGCGAAACCGAGGCCAAGGAGGCCGTCCGGATCGCCAACCACCGGCTCCGCGTCGCGGAGGAGAAGGTCGAGATCGTCAAGAAGGCCGCGCCGGTCCTCCAGCACGCGATCGACGAGTATCTCGGCCTGGCCCGGCCGCTGGGCGACATGCTCACCGGCGAGATTGAACATTGCATGGCACTTCTGGAACGGATGGCCGACGCTCTCGACGACTACATCCGGGTCTCGGCCCCGTCGAATTCCACCAAGTGACGATCGAGGCGGAGCCGCCCCGGCCGCTCCGCTCCGGTCGCGAACCCGCCCCCTTGGGAGAGACCGATCATGAGTCGCGAGGGCTCGACGAAGCTGACTTACGCGATCAAGAACCTCAAGAAGCACTGGGAACAGGCCAAGATCCACTGGCAGGACCAGAACGCCCGCGAGTTCGAGTCGAACCATCTTTACCCGCTCGAAGTCCGGGTCAACGCGGTGGTCCGAGGAATGGATAAGCTGGCCGAGATCAGCGCGAAGGTCAAGCGTGACTGCTCGGAGGATCGCTAGAATCGGCGCGGCCAGGGCATTCGGCCCGAGGTCGATCCGTGTGGTAATTTGTAGGGTGGGACATGCGATCGGGGATGAACTCGTGAACCGGATCGCATGCTCATTCGCTCGCTTCTTTGAGTTGAGTTGAGTTGATTTGAGTTAGGGTGGGCTCGGCGCGCCGTCCTTCTGGAATTCTTCGGCAATCAAACGCACCCCGTGGTGGACCTCATCCGATGCCCGGACCGTCCTTAGTTCAGCGTCAAGTCGAAGCCCTGAAAGACCTGGCCCGGTTGGCCGTGGAGCGGGCGGGCCGCGAGACCAAGACCGACGCCGATTTCGCCAAGGAAAAGGCGGTCGCCGAGCGGCAGTACCAGTCGAGCCGCCAGGGAATCGTCAAGCGACGGGATCTCCAGGTTCAGACGATCGAGTCCGAGATCGGCACCCGGCGGACCGCGCTGGACGCAGCGTATCAAGCCGGCGTGGCCGGGGCGAAGACCGAGCGCGACCAGAAGATCGCCCACGCCAAGAAGCGCCACCAGGTCGAGACCGAGGCCGCCGACACCGCGCTCGAAGAGGCCGGCTGGGAAACCGGCGCCGTCTTCGACGCCAACATGGACAAGGTCAACAAGAAGACCGAACAGTTCAAGGCGCGCTTGAATGAGTCGCTGATCCACTTCGACGAGATCAAGGCGGCGGCGAGCCTCTACGTCGAGACTTACAAGAAGTACATCATCGTCGATCCCGACCGGCCGCCGCCCGAGATCGGCGAGGCCGAAGGACCGATCGGCAAGCTCGACGAGGCCACCAACCGGATCATCGAGAACTACGAGGCCGCCACCCAGCTCAAGATCCTGCCGATCGTCAAGCTCGACTTCTTCATCTTCCTCTGCGTCGTCCTGTTCATCGCCCTGACGATCGGCCTTGGCCTGGTCCTGGGCTGGATGATCGGCCCGGCGGTCGCCCTGGTGGCAACCGGCGTGATCGGCTTCATCGCCCGCCAGTCGATCAACGCCCGGGCCCGCAAGGTGATCACCCAGGCTGCCGCCCCCATGGCCATGGCCCTCAGCGACGCCGAACACCTGGCCGACCGCTCGGCCGACTGGGTCCAGGCCAACGCCAACCGGCTCAAGGCCGAGGTCGTCCGCCGCCGCGACGCTCAGGTCAAGAAGCAGGCCGACGACCACGCCCGGCTCATCCCCGAACTCAACGAACGCCTTCAGACCGACATCAAGACCGCCGAGGAACGCTATCCCAAGGCCCTGGCCGACGCCGCCAAGAAGTACGAGGCCGACCTCTCCGCCGCCGAGGCCAAATACAAGAAAGAACTAGCCGAGGCCAAGGCCAACGGCGAGCGCGACCTCCAGGAACTCGACGCCCGCTACTTCGCCGAGACCGAGGCCCGACAGACCGCCTACGAGGCCGCCTGGCAGAAGCTCATCGACGACTGGCGCGACGGAATCCACAAGGTTCAATCCGAACTCGCCGACGTCCAGGCCGAGGCCGACCGGATGTTCATCCCCTGGCACGCCTCGGGCTGGAACCCCTGGAAACCGCCGGTCGAATCGCCGCCGGTCCTTCGCTTCGGCGACGTCAAGGTCCCGATGAAGCAGATCCCCCAGGGGATTCCCGAAGACCCCCGCCTGAAGGAACTGACACCCGAGGAACTCCATCTCCCGGCCTTCCTCCAGTTCCCCGACAAGATCTCGCTCCTGATCAAGGCGTTCGACGAGGGGCGGTATCCCGCCATCCAGCTCCTCCAGTCGACCATGCTCCGATTCCTCACCGCCATCCCCGCCGGCAAGGTCCGGTTCACGATCGTCGACCCGGTCGGCCTCGGTCAGAACTTCTCGACCTTCATGAACCTGAAGGATGTCGATGAGCTGCTCGTCAACAGCCGGATCTGGACCGAGTCGGCCCAGATCGACCAGCGCCTGCTCGACCTGACCGAGCACATGGAAAACGTCATCCAGACGTACCTGCGCAACGAGTACGCCTCGATCGAGGAATACAACGCGATGGCCGGCGAGGTCGCCGAGCCGTACCGGGTCCTGGTCGTCGCCAATTACCCGGCCAACTTCTCCGACACCGCCCAGCGGCGGCTGGTCTCGATCGCCCAGAGCGGGGCTCGCTGCGGTGTCTATGTCCTGATCAGTCTCGACACCAAGCTCCAGAACGCCACCGGCCAGCTCGCCAAGGATCTTGAGCCCAGTTGCACGAACCTGGTCTGGAAGGACAACCGGTTCATCTGGAAAGACAGCCCGTTCGAGCAGTACCCGCTCAAGCTCGACATCCCCCCCGCCGACGCCGAGCTGAACCGGATCGTCAAGATCGCCGGCGAGGCCGCCAAGGCCGCCAAACGGGTCGAGGTTCCCTTCGAGGTCATCGCCCCGACGGCCAACAAGTACTGGACCTGGACCAGCGAGAGGGTCGTCGACGTCCCGCTCGGCCGGGCCGGTGCGACCAAGTTCCAGAACCTCCTGCTCGGCCGTGGCACGTCGCAACACATGCTCATCGCCGGTAAGACCGGCTCGGGTAAGTCAACCTTGTTGCATGCGTTGATCACCAACGCCGCGCTCATGTACAGCCCGAAGGAACTGGAACTGTACCTGATCGACTTCAAGAAAGGCGTCGAGTTCAAGACCTACGCCGCCTATAGCCTGCCGCACGCCCGGGTGATCGCCGTCGAGTCGGAACGCGAGTTCGGCCTGAGCGTCCTCCAACGGCTCGACGTCGAACTGAAGCGTCGAGGCGATCTCTACCGCGACGCCGGAGCCCAGGACGTCGCCAGCTATCGCCGGAACACCGGGCTCGACCTCCCGCGAATTCTGCTGCTGGTGGACGAATTCCAGGAGTTCTTCATCGAGGACGACAAGCTCTCGCAGGAGTGCTCGCTGCTCCTCGACCGCCTGGTCCGTCAAGGTCGAGCCTTCGGCGTCCACGTCACGCTCGGTTCGCAGACCCTGGGCGGTGCTTATTCGTTGGCGCGAACCACGATCGCCCAGATGGCCATCCGGATCGCCCTCCAGTGCTCGGAGGCCGACTCGCATTTGATCCTCTCCGAGGACAACGCCGCCGCCCGGCTCCTGACCCGTCCCGGCGAGGCGATCTACAACGACGCCAACGGGATGGTCGAAGGGAACCATATCTTCCAGGTTGTGTTCCTGACCGACACCCGCC
>JAJYCH010000143.1 GCA_021778575.1 Planctomycetota bacterium | reverse complement strand
CTCGTCCACAACCTTCCATGAATGGCGAGGGTCGGGAGCGATCTCTTCCATCGTCTCGATCAAGGCCGCCTTGTCCGAAGGTTTGTCCGTGATCAAAGTGAGCGAAATGGGCTCGACCACGTTCCGGAACAGACTCCGGAGACAAATCCTCGAATAAGATAACGATCGGGCACTGAGAAGCCCGTAGACATGACGAGGGGTGGGGCTGTTCATGGAGTGATCATTCTCGTCTCGGTTGTCCCTCTGAGAGAGCTTTCGCCTTTAACCTACGAAATCACGCCCCTCAAAACCAGTGGAGGCGGGTTTCAAGGGTTCTTTTTTGGCATCACTCCGCGACGAGTTCCCAGTGAATGCCGGGAATCCGGCCATCGATCAAGAGCCTGTAGCCCCCTTCGACTTTTTCGACCGGCGCGGCGGCCAGCCGGGTCCCGGAGTTATCGAGAGCGAACGCCTTGACGATTCCGGCCTTCTTCCAGCCGATCCGGGCCTTGATCGGCTCCTGAAGCAGCGGCGGGAGACCGGGAAACGCCACCTCTCGCCGCCATTCGTCGGCCCAGAGGAAGCCGGTCGGCTCGACCCGACCGATCACGGTGACGAGCAGACGCTGGCTGGTCGCGATCGGCTCGGGACCGAGCGACGAGACCATCGCCACGCCGAAACCGTTGGTGTCCAGGGCGATCGAGAGACCATCGAAGCTCGCCGAGTAATCGTCGACGAACCCGGCGACCCCCCGGGTATACGGCGTGTCGATCACCGTCCGCCCTTCAACCGGGTTCCAGAGCCCGACTCCTTTTCGAGTCGCCTTCGTCCCCTGTTTGTGCTCGGGCGTGCGCAACAGGATCGACGAGGCGTGAGGAAGCAGCGCGAATGCCTGGGGGATGCCGTTGACCACTTCGGGAAGCGAGAAAATGTCCTCGCCACCACCGGTTCCGGCGGCGTCGGCCCCCCAATCCTTCGGAAACATGAAGACGCCTCGACGGATCAACCCGTCCCAATCCTCGCGCGAAGCGGTCTCGGCGGCGAGCAGAAGGTCGGCCCCTTCGTAAGGGGTCGCCCAGGCTCCGGTGGTCTGCGACGCCCACTGGCCGACGACATAAGGCCGGTCGGTCTTGCGCTTCTTCGACGATTCACCCAGAAGGCCGCCGCTCCGGTTCCAGAGCAGCGAGCGACGTTCGGGACTGGTCCAACTGGGCGGGTTGTAGTAGAGCCGATCGTCGATCAGGTCGAGACCCGAGATCGCCTGCGCGGCCGAGTAATCCGCGTCGCGACGCCAGTGCGATCCACCGGCGATCGGCACCTTGACGCCGAGCTTCCGGAGCGAGTCGGCCAGGGTTCGCCACTGGTCGGACTCGATCGGCCTCCAGCCCTTCCGGTCGTTGGGCACGCTGTCCTTGCGCATCAGGTCACGGATCTCGCTCGATTCGGCGGGCGATTCCTTGTCTCCGGCGGTGGTCAGGTCGAACAGGCTCAGCTCGCCGGCCAGGGTGATCCAGGCCAGGACCGGGTCGTCGCGGAGCGCCAGGCCCGTCAACGGGTTGACGTGCCCGAGCAACTGTTCGGCGGCCTTGCGCGCGGCTTCGCGGACGTTGGGGTCGAACGCGGCGGCGGGACCGCCACCGGGCGGGAGCCGCCGGGCGTCGGGAATCGACTTGTCGCCGTCGCGGAACCGCCGAGCCCCTTGAAGCTCGATCGCCACGTAAATTCCACGCTCCTTGAGCGCCGCGATCAACTGATCGAGGTTCGCCAGCGACTCCGGATCGAGTTCCTTGGTGTCCTCGCGCACGTCGTCGAACAGGCTCCGGGCCGGGCCGAGCGGCGTGTCGAGTTCGGCCAGGCGGACCAGGTTCACTCCCGACCGGGCGAGCCGATCCGCCAGGGCGATCGCCTTTTCCTTGTCGGTCGGGAACCCGGTCGGCGGCAGGAGCGAGACCCCGAAGAACCGCGCCCGGCCCCCTTTGGTGAAGTGCAACCGACCGTCCTTGACGGTGACAAACCCATTCTTACCCGCCGGAGCGTCGAGCAATTTCGAGGCATCGAGCGCCGAATTCGCCACGATCGCCGGCGAAGCCGTGACCGGAAGCCACGAGGTCGTGCCGGTCACCACGTGGTACGGAGTCCACTGCGCGTCGCCGCCATTCGACGTGACCTGTACGTCGTCGATCAGGAGCGTCCCGAAGGCCGAATTTTTCTCGAACTGAAGCAACGCCCGGACGGCCGCCGGCGGCACGTTGACCGTCGCCTTGCTGGGCATCCAGCCGAATGTCCCGGTGAAGTTCAGCGCGGGAAGCCCACCATCCAGTCCGGCGACCGGTCTCCCCTCATTATCGAGGAAGAAGAAGGTCGCCATCGCTCCGCTGGCGCCTCGGAGCCCGTTCGCCTTGGCGACGACCGAGACTTCGAGCTGGCCCAACCCCTGGACCGGCAACGCCAGACCGGCGAAAGCGCGGGCCCCGCTCCCCTTCAACTCGATCGCCGCGTTCGAGCGGTTGCCGGGCATCACCCGTTTCGATCCGTGATCGATCACCCAGTGCAGCGGGTCGGGATCACCCAGCTCGAAATCCCCGTTGAGCACCATGTTCGAGGATATCTTGCCGCCGATCGGCACCAGCTCGATCGTCAGGTTATCGATCTCGACCAGACCGGTCGCCCCGAGCAAGCCCACCGAGAGAATCGCCAGCCGGGTCTTGGGCGTGATCGGCAGTCGCCGCGAAACATGGGTCCAGGTTGATCCGATCGTCTTCCACGGGCCGAGAATTCCCCGGCGCTCGGTCTTCAGCTCGATCGGGTCGCCGATGAAGTCGATGACCAGCCCGGGATCGTCGCCGAGCCGTTCGCCGCCGACGATCTTCTCTTGCCGGACCCAGAGACCGACGACGATCGCCTCGTAAACCCGCCCATCGATCCCGAACGCCCGGCTGGCCCGCGACGGCCGGCCCGGCTTGTCGTTCTCGAACCGGAGACATTTCGACTTCGCCGGGCCGAGCCCCCCCTCGATCAGCCGGGCATCCCGAAAGTTGTACCAACCGTCAGGAACCCCGTCGTTGTCGGCGTCGATCTCGAAGTCTTCCAGCGGCTTCGGCCCGTTGGGGACTTCCGAACCCTGCCCTTGAGCCTGAACCCGGCCCGGAATCGAGCCGATCAGGCCGAGCGACACGACCGCCAGGGCCAGGACCGACCACGGCTCGAACCTCCCAGGCCTTGACCGCGGGCTCAAGGACCGATTCCCGGCAGCATCGCCCGTGCGGGAACCGTCGCCGTCATGGATCGCGCTGGTCACGGCTTGGCTCCCTCTTTGGCTTCCTTTTGTGCCTTGCCGGTCATCGGAACGAACAGGGTCGACCGGTAAACCTGGTCGACCATCTTGCCGTCCTTCTTGACCATCAGGTGAATCCGCTGATCGAACTGGCTGCCCAGGGGGATGGCCATCCGGCCCCCTTCCTTGAGCTGTTCGATCAACGGCGGCGGAACCTTGCTGGGAGCACAGGTCACGACGATCGCGTCGAACGGCGCGGCGTCGGGCCAGCCGGCGTAGCCGTCGCCGATCTTGGTATGAATGTTCGAGTACCCCAGTTCCTTGTGGACCTCGGCCGCCCGCTTGCCGAGCGGAGCATGGATCTCGATCGAATAGACGTCCTTGACGATCCTCGACAGGATCGCCGACTGGTAGCCCGAGCCGGTCCCGACCTCATAAACCTTGTCCGTCGGCTTGAGCTGGAGCAGTTCGGTCATGAACGCGACCTCATACGGAGCGGTGATCGTCTGCCCCTCGCCGATCTGGATCGATTCATCGTCGTAAGCGTGACGCACCGAGCCTGGCGGCAAGAACTTATGACGAGGCACGGTCCGGAAGGCGTTGAGGACCGCCTCGTTCTTGATTCCACGCTCGATCAGGTGCTGCTGGACCATCTTGTTTCGGGCCGCGACCTTGGGGTCGGTCGCCGGATCATCGCCCGAAGCCACAACGCCCGCCAGGCTGGCCAGTGCCACCAAAGCCGCCACGGGGAAGGACGCTCGATTGGTCATCGCGGTCTCACATCACGGAGGGAGAGGAACAAATCAATCCGGGGCTCGCTGGATTCCCCTACAATAACAGAGACGCACCGACCCGCCAGTCCCATTCAATTTCCCGGGTCAAGTTGGCAAAATAAGCAGACTGAAAAAAGCCGCGACCGATCAACCGTAGACTCTGATGAAGGATCAACGAAACGAAAAAAATCGCTAAAAAATTCTCTTGACGGCTTAATACCCCCCCATAATCCATCGGCATCAGATCGATATCAAACCGACCTGACTTTCCATCATTTCACGGGACACGGGAGGAAGTGAGATGCGAACCTACACGACGATTTCGACCATGTTGTTGCTTGCGGTGGTTGCTCTTACAGCTCGATCGGACGAGCCTCGAGTTCTCTCGCAATCGGAGAAGGCAAAGTTGCTGGGTGGTCAGACCTACAACAACTACTTCAACAGTTGTTGTGCGCGATCGAGCCAATGCGTACTTCGGACTACCATCATGTGCACCACATGGAAGACTCCGAAAATCTGCAATGCAGCAGAAGCCTTTTACTATGCTCCAAACAACCAAAATACTTGCTCGGGTGTCTTGAACAACCAAATTTGCGCTTCCGACGTCAATTCGGTGGTGTGCGTCGTGAGCTATAATTGTTCGATCAATCCGGACACTGGTCAGTGCTGGCAAAATCCGACCCAGAACTACACGGCTGTCGCGTCGGCACCGACCTCATGCACCCCGGCTTGTGAACAGCCGACCGGTCCCGGCGGTAGTTGATCAAAGCTCCAATGCTTCCCTGAGTTTAAATGGATGACTGCACGAAGAATGTCACCTGATCCGGAGAGAGCCATGCCTGGCCAGTTTTGCCTCGTCTTCCTATTGTGTACCCTGACGGCCCAACCGACGGAAGCTGCCGACGAAAAGGACATTGTCCAGCTTTTGCGAGACGCCCAGGCGACCAATCGCGATTCGTGGAAGATTGGCCAGGCGAAGTTCTTGCTGGAAATGACGCGTGAAGAAAGTCCTGCGGTCGCCTTGATCGAGGGCGAAGTATCTTGGAATGAGTCTGATATGATTCTCCGATACAAAGTTTCCGACCCAGAGGGAATTCGTTTCACGGATCGCGGTAAGTCGCTGGAGAAAGAGTGGAATTTCATTTCACAAAACTCGAAGGACGTTATTACCTACGCAGCAAAGCATGACGTACTGAATCAACGGAAATCATCTCCTAACGCATTTGAACCAATTTACAACATGTCGATTTTAACGGTTTTCACCATGTGTGGACCGCCATCGGGCGTCAACGGACTTTCATGGCAACAAATGATCGGTCCGTCCGACGGTGGGCCAGAACAATTTCGATCTTCAAAATTCACCCATGATATCTTGGCGAACGGCGATATCGAGCAGACTCGCGTGGACGAGTCGGGAAACAAGCTTATTATTGCCTTCTCCTCAAAAGAGAATTTCGCCGTCAAGACAACGAAACAGTACAATCCCGATGGATCGGCGGGACAAGAACTAGAGTATCGATACACGCGACATAGCGACGGAACGCTCGTTCCAAGTAGCGCAGTCGCAGCCTTTCGATCGCCCAGAACCAAAAAATTAATGACATTCCGCTACACTTATAGCAATGTCCGCCTTCCTGGCGACGTCACTCCGGTCGATTTCCGAACGGAGTCGATTCTGGCAAGGATTCGCCGTGAGACAGATGCCGGTCAACGCAAACCGGTCATGGGAAACCCTGTCGTCAATGATTCTGCTCTTGACGCTCTATCCAGATCCCTACGAGAGAGCGGCTCGGCTCGGCCGCTTCCTCATTGATCTCTCCTCCTGATCATCATGGAGTCTCTCGCTTGAAACCCAGGTTTTTTCTCGGGGTATTAATCTCGTTATGTCTCTGCGGGACCACACGGGCCGACTCGCCCGAACCAGCTACTGACGTCAAGTGCGGTTCGTACTGTGTGTTCGTCGGCCTGAAAGCGCTGGGATTGGTCGAGACTTCGTTTTCGGCCTTTGAAAAGACCATAGAACCACCCGGCCCATCGGGCTATTCGATGAGTGAACTTGAAAGGATCGCGCAGGATAAAGGGGCCAAGACGCTCGCCGTCGAGGCCGATCTGGAGACTCTGGCGACTTTATCGCGACCCAATGCCTGTATCGGGTTTGCCGAGAATCATTTTTTGATCATTAAATGGGTGAATCTCGAAACCAAGACAGTCTCGTTGATTGACCCGCCGCGCGAGTACGACTTGCCTTTCGACGAGTTTCGGAAACGGTTCTCGAAACGCTCGCTGATCCTGGGAACAAGCGACGTACCGCCGACCGTGGCGCGTTCGATCCCTTGGGCCAAGATTGGCGGCGTCTCGACAGCGACCGTGGTGGGCCTGGCTCTTATCGGAGGGTTGATAGCCCGTAAATCGCGGCGGACTGCGGTCCTGGTCGTGCTAGCGGCTTCTCCTTGGGGAATGATCGGTTGCGGCGCGAAGGCTGATCCTGTTGCCACGACGGCCGTCCACTCGCCGTCGTTGATGATCGAGCCGACCGAGCATCATGTCGGCAAGGTTTTCGCCTTCAAGCCCGATCAGACCATTACTCTCCGGAACCGGATCAACAGTACGTCTCCGAAGCCGATCCATCTTCGCGAAATCCGAAAATCGTGCACCTGCACGAGCGTCGAGATTGATTCGACCACGATCCCCGCCGGCGGGTCGCAAGTTCTCAAATCGACTTTTCGCCTCGGGCATCTTCCCGGACCAAAGCAGGTCGAGGTGGAAATCGCAACCGACGAGCCCAACTCCACTCCGCGACGGATCACGTTTGATTGGAATGTGGTCACACCATTGTTCGCCGAGACGATTCCTTACGATTTCGGTCGGATCGAGCCGGGGCAGTCCGTCGAGGGACGGGTGATGTTGATGGATCGCGGCTTGGCGCTTTGCTCCGCGTGTCAAATCGAAGCTGAACCGAACCATAATTTGATCGAAGCATCCGTTCAAGGCGTCCGCGCGGCGGACGTCGAACGACATAATGCCGAAAAAGACATCCCAGGTGCTCCGCGACAGATCGGTGCTCTCGTGGTGAAACTTCGTTCTGGGGGCGACCCGGGCGATTATCATCAGGCTGTGACGGTCAATTTGAACTGCAAGGGTATTCTACGGGCCAAGCTGGATGTTCCGGTTGACTGGTCGATCCGCCCATCGGTCGAGGCCCAACCTGCTCGACTCTGGCTTGGTACGCATCGGTCCGGCTCCCGACTTTCAAAGCGGCTCATCCTCAGACCGAATGACGGGGCTCCGTTGACGACCGCCCGACTGACTTGCGATCCATCGGACTTGCTTGAGGGATCGAAAATCGCGACGGAGGCTGACGGCTCGCTCGTTTTGGATCTCGATTTCTCGATCGTGGGTAATCCCGGAATTCGGCGCGGTCAGCTCACCGTCGCAGTCGGCGAGGGACGATCAAATTCCATCGTCGTGCCCGTCTCCGCGATGATTAACGCCGATGGCGACCCGGGCGAAGTAAAATCCGAGTCGCGCTGATCACAATCGGGAGAGCCCACATGAAGTCGCGCCGCCGAGCCTTCACATTGATTGAGTGCCTTGTCGTCGTCTTGATCATCGCGGTGTTGCTGGCGTTGCTGATCCCGGCGGTTCAGTCGGCCCGCGAGGCCGCTCGACGGACGAGTTGTCTCGATCACCTCCGCCAGATTGGCCTGGCGCTGGCAAATCACGTGGCCCAGCATGGCGCATACCCCGCCGGTGTTGACCCCACCGACGTTCCCGGCTCCTCCTTGTTTTCGGTCGGCAAGTTTTCGGTTCACTCGCAACTTCTGGCCGGACTGGACGAGAAACCGTTGCTCAATGCGATCAACATGCAAGTCTTACCGATCGCGGCGGGATCGTGGTCAATCGCTCGAGCCGATTTTCCCGAAAACGCGACGGCTCGCCAGACTGTCGTCGGCGTGTTTCTTTGTCCATCGGATTCGGCCAATCTCACCCCCGGCGTCAGCTATCGAGCATCGACCGGTCCGCAACCGTTCGACGTGGAATCCAAACTCGCCGATGGTGGCGGCGGCGCATTCCCATCGCTCCTTCGACTCTCGCCGGGCGAATTCCGCGATGGGCTTTCCAACGTCGTGGCATTCTCCGAGCGCTCGCTCGGCAGCGGAGGGAAATCCTATCTCTGGAACCGCGACCTCCGCGCGATCGAAAGAGCCGGGCGGATCGCCCCCCCAGATGCTGATAAACTCGCCACACTCTGCGCCTCAACACCTCCCGACACCGAATTCTTTGCCCGAACCGGTGAATTTTGGATCATCGGTGGCTACGAACAAACGCTCTACAATCATGTCATGACGCCCAACAACAAGTCCGGCGATTGTTCTTGTAACTCGTTCAGTTCGGGACGGACCTCGGGTGCGGCGCTCTCGGCACGAAGTCTTCACCCTGGCGGCGTTCATTGCCTGATGATGGATGGCAGCGGACGATTTATCGGCGATGCAATCACCCTGGCGGTCTGGCGTGCTCTGGCCAGTCGCGCCGGGGGCGAAGTGGTTACCGCAGATTCTTTTTAATTCGCAACAGGTAAAATCACTCCGTGATGTCGGTCTTGCCGCAAGCAAGGACCGCAAAATCGAGAGTGCCGCGAATGACTGGAAAGAGTGGGTGTGCCCGGATTTTCTGGGGGTGCCATGCTCT
>JAJYCH010000142.1 GCA_021778575.1 Planctomycetota bacterium | reverse complement strand
TTCGCGCGAGCAATTCAGAAATTCACGGTTCGAAAGTTCGTCGAATCACGAATATTTCTGACGAATCGCCAAGCGATCATCGCACGGTTTTCGGCGAAAAAGCAAAGCCCCGCCGATTGACCGTTCGCGTGCCGGAGCAAGCCCGACACCAGTCTCCATGTACCAGGTCGACTCACTCAGGGGTCATAAGGCTTGATGACTCGCGAGCGGCTGATGCCGGTCATTTTATTGGCTTCGATTTTTCTCCACCGAGCGATCCACCTGGACCAGCCGATCGTCGAGAATTACGTCGGACGGCAGATTCCCACCGCCATGGTCGCGCGAAATCTCGAAAGAGGTAGCGGTTTTCTCCATCCCCAGCTTGATACCGGCCCGTTTCCCAACCTGTTTCTGGTCGAACCGCCGATCTATGCGCAACTGGTGGCTTCGTTTCGTTCGACCAGTGGAATCGCTCTCGAACCCTCCGGACGGTTAATCTCGGCGATTGCGGTGGTCCTGGCGGGTTGGGGGCTTTATGGGTTGATCCGAAGACGCGAAGGATCGGCCGTCGCTCTGGTCGGATTGGCTTCGTTTGGTCTCTTTCCCGTGATGATCCGGTTCGGCCGCGACTTTCAGCCCGACGCCTTGATGCTCGGCTGCGTTCTGGCAGGTCTGCGAAGCTGGGATGAATACGAAAACTCGGGAGATCGACGCTGGGCCGCTCTGGGTGGGTTCGTTTTGGCGGTTGGTCTGGCGCTCAAGATCACCGTCATCTGGGCGCTGATCCCGTTTCTCCTGATCGTCGGTCGGTGGAAGCTGTCGACGCGGATACTGGCCGCGATCGCGATGCTGATTCCCGCAGCGGCGTGGTATCTCTATGTCTGGAAAGAAGTTGTGGCTCCCGCAGGAGGATCGCTGGCGCATTCCGAAAGTACCGGAATCTGGCTGAACCTGCTGTTCTCGACCCGAGTTTGGCTTCGTTTTATCACGTATGACTCACTGATCCGAGGCTTGTGCTATCGCGGGTTCACGCCGATTGGCTTCGTTTTGGCAGCATATGGGCTGGCGGCGTCGGGCAAGCTCGACCGGCTCTGGGTGGGGTGGATCGTCGGCTGCGGGCTGTCAATTGTGGGCCTGGCCGCCAAGTGGCACCACGTTTATTACTGGATGGTCGTCGCGCCGGTGATGGCTGTCGGAGTGGGCCGAGGCTTGGTAAAACTGGCGAGTCTGGCGAAGTTCGGTCGATCAGCGGCGCTGGGCTTGGGTTCGTTTTTTCTGGTGGTCTGCCTGGTTCAGTCGGCATCGACCTTTGAGACACCGGTAGAATGGCAAGGACTGAACGAAGCCATTCCGATCATCAAGCGGGCAAACCCGCTTGAATCGATGATCGTGGCTCCGGAAGCCGTGCTCTATTATGCCGATCTCAAGGGTTACCGGCTCGAATTCGGTCCCGAGGCCAAGCAGCGAGCTGCGGGGGAGTGGCGGGTGAGGCTGTCCCGGCCGGACGAGCCCTTGTCGTTGGTTGAGTTTTATCGCGAGGCTCAGTCGATCGGTTTCCTTGACGAGAGCAAGCCGGTCGAACTACAGGGGCGTCCCCTGGTCATCGACACCCGAAGGTTGCTGGTCGCCGACGTCGGTTCGATCGCCGACGAGCCTCGACGAGCCGCCTGGCGCGAAGCGATCCGCCGACGTCCGAAGACCACAATTCTGGCCGATGAGCCCGGTTATTTGATCGCGGAACTGAATTGACCCCTGTTTTCCATCGATTTCGATGGGATTTCCGCTCCGAATCACGAGTTTTCTGGACTTTCCGACATGCCCGCCAAGGACCAAGCGCCGGTCACGATTCCCGACTTCTCCCGCTGGAAAACCGAGCGGCGGAAGATCAGCGTCCTGACGGCTTACGACTTCACGATGGCCCGGCTGCTCGACGCCTCCGGCGTCGATTGCTTGCTCGTTGGTGATAGTCTGGGGATGGTCGTCCAGGGGCGATCCACCACCCTCGGCGTGACGCTCGACCAGATGGTCTATCATGCCGAGATGGTCGCCCGAGCCGCGACCCGCGCCTTCGTCGTGGCCGACCTCCCGTTTGGCACCTATCACGCGTCCGTCGAACAGGCCATCACTTCAGCGGCCCGGTTCCTCAAGGAAACCCAGTGCCAGGCCGTGAAGCTCGAAGGGGGCCTGCGCACGGCCCCCTTGATCCGGTCGCTGGTCGAGGCCGATATCCCGGTGATGGCGCATGTGGGACTGACGCCGCAGTCGGTCCGTCGGCTTGGCGGCTTCAAGGTTCAGCGCGATGGCGACGCGATCCTCGACGACGCTCGGGCCGTCGCCGACGCCGGGGCCTTCGCGGTCGTCCTCGAATGCATGCCGTCGGAAGTGGCGGCCCGGGTCACCGCCGAGATTCCGATTGCCACGATCGGCATCGGCGCCGGACCGGATTGCGACGGCCAGGTCCTGGTCACTCCCGACATGCTTGGGCTGTTCGAAGGTTTTCGTCCCAGGTTCGTCCGCCGTTACGCCGAACTGGTCGAGCCAATCCGCAAGGCCGCCCAGGAATACGTCGCCGATGTTCAGGCCGGCCGGTTCCCGAATGCAAACGAAAGCTTTCGCTGAAACTTCCTTGGCTCTTGACGAGGTCTGATTCATGAGCACGCTCACCGCGGAAGAGTTGACCCAAAAAAAATGCGTCCCCTGTGAAGGCGGCGTGCCGAAGCTGACCGATAGCGAGGTCGACGCGCTGCTGGCCAACCTGCCGGGCTGGACGAAGTCGGAGGGGGGACAACGGATCAAGCGCGAGTGGCGGGTGAAGAACTTCATGGCCGCGATCGACTTCTTCAATCAGGTGGCCAGGCTCGCCGAGTCGGAAGGGCACCACCCCGACCTTCACGTCGTCGGCTACCGCGACGTGATGGTCGAGATCTGGACCCACGCCATCGGCGGACTGTCGGAAAATGATTTCATTCTCGCCGCCAAAGTCGACGCCATCCCGATCTCCGCCGCAAAAAAATGACGAATTTTCGCGCCTTGATGCCCGGGTTATGAGATGTTGATCGAAACCTCGATTCCATGGAACGAAGATCGGCCCGAAAGAGGCTGATTGACGCTCTTTGAGATTAGCTTCAAGGTCGGCCCGACCCGGTTGACTCAGGGTTCGAACCGAAATCTCCGTGATCCTCAATCAACAGGAAGAAACAACAATGCGTGGATTTATGAAGGCGGCGCTGGCGTTTGGTCTGGTGGCGTTGGTCTCCAGCCCGGTGCTGGCTCAGGGCGGTCGGGGCGGATTCGGTGGCGGGATGGGCGGCGGCGGCCCGCTCATGCTGCTGGGCAATCCGAGCGTCCAGAAGGAACTGAAGCTGGACGAGGCTCAGAAGGAAAAGATGACCACTCTCGTGTCCGAGACCCGCGAGAAGATGGCTAGCGTTCGCGATCAGCTCCAGGATCTCCAGGGTTCCGAGCGGATGGCCAAGATGCAGGAGCTGTCGAAGCCGATCAACGAGACCGTCATGAAGTCGGCCGGCGAATTCCTCAAGCCCGAGCAGCTCAAGCGGTTTCACGAGATCGAACTCCAGACCCGAGGCGCCAACGCCCTGACGGACCCGGTCATCGCCAAGAAGCTGGGCGTGACCTCGGAGCAGGAAACCAAGGTCAAGAGCCTGATGGCCGACATGCAGTCGGAAATGCGCGAAATCCAGCAGTCGGCCGGCGACGACCGTCAGGCCGCCATGCAGAAGATCATGGCACTCCGGAAAGAGACCACCACCAAGGTCATGGCCCTGATGACCGACGACCAGAAGAAGACCTGGAAGGAAATGACCGGCGAGCCGTTCGAACTCGTCCAGATGCAAGGCCGTCGGCCGAATAACAACTGATTCAAGAGGTCTTGATCGTATCCCGTAACGCGGCCTGGTGGGGAGTTTTCGAGCATGCCAAGTCGATTTGCCGATTTGCTGTCTGGTCGGGCTCGTAATTCTCTCCGCAAGGCCGGCGACGGCACAGGACGCCAGGACCGAAGCTCCAAGACAGGTCCGACCCGATTCTCGTTTCGCGCTCATCAGCCGGCTGACCATGCCCGGCGTTCAGAAAGAATGATCGTGATTCCCTCGAATCGAGCAATGCGGGCTGGACGGATGAGCCGCATTGCCGTACTTCGCGGTTAAGTTCGCGCCGCGAGTCGATTCTTTGAGGAAAGGATTTCCGATGTTTCGTTCATTCGGGATCATCTTGGTGCTGATCGGGTTCGTTTTGCCCGAATTCCAACCCTGTCTCGCCCAGGGTCGCGGGGGTTTGAGCAGCGGTTGGGGCGGTGTGGATCTGTTGCTTAACCCGGTGGTCCAGAAGGAACTCGGGCTGGACGACGCAGCCACCCGGCGGGCCATCGACCTGGCGGAGACGTTGCAGGACCGACAGCGGGTGATCTTCGGCAAGCTGGAAGGGCTAGCCGGTGACGAGCGGACCAGGAAGGCCCACGAATTAGCTCGCGAGCATGCGACCGACGGCTTGAAGGCCGTTCAGGCACTCCTTCCTCCCGACCAGTTCGAGCGATTTCGCCAGATCGATCTCCAGCAGCGAGGGGCCTCGGCCCTGGTCGACCCCCTGGTCATCGGGGCGTTACAGCTCTCGACCGTCCAGGTGGATCAGGTCCAGGGTCTGCTCGACCGCTCAGTCCTGAAGTTCCGCGAAGCACTTTCGAACACCCGGAGCGACCGTCGGACCTCGGCCGAGAAGATCCAGGTCGTCCGGACGGACTTGAACGCCCAGGCGGTCAACCTGCTGACCGAGCCTCAAAAAGCTCGCTGGAATGAGATGATCGGTCGGCCGATCAACCTCGGCTCGACCGGCCGACCGTGAGCCGATTCGGTCTGACAGCGTTCGGGATATCAGCGATGGCGAATCAATGGGAAAACTTCTCCATCGCCAGAAGTGACGCCCCGAGAATTCCGGCGTCGTCGCCGAGGGCGGCGGGCTCGATCTTGATGGTCTCGTTCGGGTCGACCAGGATCTGATGACGGGCGGCGGCCCGGACCTGGTCGAGATACATTGGCCCGAGAGCGGCGGTCACTCCACCACCGATCACGATGATCTCGGGGCCGATCAGGTTGACAAGTCCCCCCAGGGCCTGGCCAAGGAACGTCGCGGCACGCTCGACCTCGCGGCAGGCCACCACGTCACCCGCCGCGACGGCGGCGGCGAGTTCGCCGCTCTTGATCTTGCCCGACTTCTTTTCGACCTTGTGGGCCAGGACCGAGGTTTCGCCATTCTTGGCAGCCTTGCGGATGCGCCGGGCGATCGCGCGCCGGCTGGCCACGGCTTCGAGGCAGCCAAAGCGACCACAGCCGCATTCGGGACCGTTGGCCTTGACGATGATGTGGCCGATCTCGCCCGCGTTGCCGGTCGCCCCTTCGAAAACCTTGCCATCAAGGATCAAGCAACCACCGATCCCGGTTCCCACGAAAGCGGTCAGGACATTCTTGTAACCACGCCCGGCACCCAGGCGGAACTCGCCGTATGACCCCACGCGGACATCGTTCTGAAGCAATGTCGGCCGGCCGATCGCGGCGGCCAGGTCGGCCCCGAGCGGCCAGTCCTTGACGTTCATGTTGGCGCTGAAGCGAATGACCCCGGTTGTCGAATCAATCGGGCCCGGCGAGCCGATTCCGATCCCGTCGATCTCGGATCGGTTCAGACCCGCTTCGGCCAGAGCCTGGTCGATCCCCTCGACGATCGCTTCGAGGATTGCCGGACCGCCCGCATCGGCTGGAGTCGATCGCTTCGACCGACCCAGAACCGAATAATCGGGAGCCACCACGCCGACCAGGATCTTGGTCCCACCCAGGTCGATACCCACCACGGGCCTGGCATTTTGCAGATCGGCCATGAAGTCGCTCACCTTTGCTCGGAAAATTCGCGGACCACGATCCGGGCGGCCGAAGCGATGCCCTGGTCTCGCTTCATCGGCCTGATCGACAACATTCTTCGGAATTGTCCGACTTATTTCCTGGAGAAGCTACGGCCAACTTCATGAAGATTTGGCGGAGAATCATCGAGATCCATCCTGTCCGACCCGTCATTTCGAGATCGGGCCGGACGGCTTCCGATCTTTCTGGTCATTTTCTTCCTTGAGCAGGCGAAACAGTTCGGTCCGGAGTTCGGCGACCATTCCCGACCGGAATAGCTTCAGGTCGCCGGGAATCTCGGTCAGCTCCTCGATCTCCTCGGCCCAGCGGGTCAGTCGGGCCGGGTCTTTGATTCCCGAACGCTTCAGCCAGCTTGCCAGCCGGGCAATCTGGTACGACTCCGCTCCATCAAGCCCGAGGATCAGCCAGGCGACCAGCCGGTACCGATCCTCGACCGCGAGCCCCGAGACCGGCAAGCTCGCTTCCCAGTCGGTCACGACCGGCCAGCGGACCTCGGGGCCTCGGCCGGCGTTCTGGAAGTTGGTCAGAGCCTCCAGGCACCGCCAGCGGACCAGCCCCAGCGGCGACAGTGCCGCCGGAATCACCGGCCCCGAGCCGGTGGGTTTTTTCGAGCCCGCTTCGATCCAGCCCCGGACCAGAAACAACCGGCCTTCCTCGACCGGAGCCAGAGGTGCCATTCGGGCGTAACCGTCGCGAAGGTCGTTCCGGGAATCGGCATGGCGCGGATGATCCCACCACGCCAGCGGCGGCAGCGTCTTGAAATCCGCCGCCCGGGCCGCGACGACCGAGGCCAGACGCGACCCGTCGCACGCGTTCAGGATCAGCTCGAAGAACCGCTCGGGCTTCTCCTGGGTCAGTTTCTGATCCCAGCGCGACAGAACCTCGGGAGCCTGACGCGGTCGGAGCTCGGCGAGATCACGCTTGATGTCGACCGCCAGGATTTTCCAGGCGGTGTCGTGCCGGAGCAGCGCCTGGCGGAGCGGCCAGGGGTCGACCGTCGCTCCGGCGATCCGAGGAGCGGCGGCGGCGATCTCGGCGGCGAGTCCATCCGGTTCGAGACCGTTCCGGTCGGCGTTGGCCAGTCCCAGACGTTCGAGGATGCGCGTGATCCGGGCGAACCAGGGGGCGGGCGCGAGATTGAGCGCGGCCAGGCATTTCGCCAGGGGCGTGGCCAGACCTCGAAGGCCCGAAGCTCCCGGCTCGAACGCACCCGGCCAGGCCTGCCGAACGGCGTCGAGCACGAACGGAAGCCCTTCGAGCGTCGCACCTCCGACATGCGCCAGCATCTGACCAAGGACCAGCCCTCGCTCCTCGGCCGGGACGGTCGGGACATGGATCTTGAGCAGGCTGTTGGGATCGCGCGAGTTCAACGCCCGGGCGTAATCGAGGCACGAATCGATCCGAGCCGACTGTTCCGCCGAAAGTTCCTCGCGCGACCGTGCCTGATTCAGCCAGGCCAGAACGCCCAGCTTGCGGTTCTCCGGGGCCACCAGACGTCGGAGCAGATCAAGATCCGACGGAGTTCGACGCAGGTAGGTCTCGGCCCACTCGGGCAAACTCGGCCGGGGGGCGAGCGGTAAGAGGACAGACTCGATCCCAAACCGGAACGCCTCGTCGGGCAGGCCGGGATCGTCGGCGATGGCCAGGATCGTCCGGGCCAGCGAGGGCCGGGAGTCGGTCGGAGTCCGGTCGAGCAGGACCCGCCAGAGATCCTGACGCCCAGAGTCGGCCAGAACCGGCCGGAGCGCCGGTTCGAGCCAGCCGACGGCCCGATTTCCGCGGCGCAAGGCCCAGGCCAGACCGTCGCGTCCTTCGCCCGGCCCTTCGAGATCAAACGCCGGCGTGACGATCGCCGCCAGGGTCGGCAAGCTCTCGGGATGATCGACCAGACCGGCCTCGACCGCGTCGAGAACCGCGACCAGCGCTCCCGGAAGCGTCGTCGACACCTCAACGATCGCGCGGAGAGCTGCCGGATCGGCCCCGTCGAGGATCGCCGCGACCGCGGCGCTCGCCTCCAGAGGCAGGAGCATCGCTCGATCCGCCGAAGGATCATCACGCAGTCGATCGAGTACCGCCTCGGCTCCTTCCGGGGTCAAGCCTCGAAGCAACGCCCGGGCAAATCCCGGCCGTTTCGACTTCGGCGCGGCCTGAAGGATCGTCGCGATCGACGTATCCCGTTCGGAGGCCGCCACGTCGCGGAACCAGGCGGCGACCACGTCGCCCCAGTCGGCCGGTTGAAAATCGGCTCGCCACGAATCGCGGAGAACCAACTGCTCGACCAGCGCCGCTCGGGCCTCGGCCGATTCGCGACCCGGTTCCGTCGCCTCGCGCCACCAGGTCGGATTTCTCGGCCGGACCCATTCGTCGCCCAGACCGGTCCGGTTCAGCCAGCGGGTAAAGTCGGCCAACTCGTTCCAGCCGGTCGATTCCTCAGGCACGGCCCGCGACCGGAGCGCCTCGGGATAGGCGTAAAGAGCGTCGAGCCAGTCGTCCGACCAGGCCGACTCCGGCGCGGTCGGCAATCGGGCGGCACGAGCCCGGCTCTCGGTAGCCGACCAGTCGGCCTCGTCGATCGGGTCGTGCTTGAGGAACCAGCCGGCAACGGTTCTGGCCCAGCGAGAGGGCTCGATCCGGGGCTCGAAAGTTCCCACGGTCAGGTCGGCGACGATCCCCTGAGCCGTGAGCGCCGGTCGGTTCGGCCGCGCGACCGCGATCGTTCCCGAGATCCGCAAGCCAGGGAGTTCCTCGGGGCGATCGTGGTAGGTCGAGAAGGTCAACTCGTCGCGCAGCTTCTCGGGGAAAGCGAAGGTCAGCAGGGCGATCAGAGGTCCGAGCCGGTCAGGCTCAT
>JAJYCH010000141.1 GCA_021778575.1 Planctomycetota bacterium | reverse complement strand
TCTATCCGAACCTGGTCGCGGGCTGCTTCGAGTAAAGCTTTCACTTCGGCGATCGTGAAGACCTTCACTTCCTGTGCGGGGATCGAGAACCTCATCCTCTTGTCATGCAAATTCTCAGGTGCTGTGATCCGCTTCAGCGACGCCAGGTGTTCGATGAATGTCCGGGCCGATCGATGGAGTTTCTTCGCGTAGACCGCCGTCCAGCGACCCTGATTGATCTCGCCCATGAGGAACCGGTGGAAGGCCGCCCAGAGTTCCTCGTTGATCGAGTCGATCGGGGTCTCTTTGCCGAAATGGGCGACGAAGTGTCTGGAGTAGTAGGTCTGGCCCTGATACTCCCCGGCCCCAAACTGGCCAGCATTGACCCGTCCTTTGAGATCCGCCAACCAGAGTTCGGACTGGTGTCCTACCGTCCGATCGGGGTCGGCCGGATTCACCTGTTCTCGTGAAGTCCGATCATTCCAGATCGCGTCGGTCATCATGTCCGCGACCATCGATGGCACATCCAGCGGTCCAGTCTGGCGACCGTAGGTCAGGCCACTCTTGTCGGACTCGGCCCTGACGTACTCCGCCCGGAGGGTCGCAACCTGATCTTCCAGGCCGTGAGCCTGTGCCCAGGCGATCCGCTGACCCAGAATCTGGAGAGTCTGGGCATGGGGGTGGGGAGGCAACTTGCCGTCGATTTCCGACTTCTTCGCCAGCCACCAGGCGTTTGCCGCCTGATAGGAACCGTCCTTGGTCTCGGGGGCGTCTAGCTGCCTACAGGAGACGACGTAACGGGTTCCCCGGTACTGTTTCCACCAGCGACGGCGGGTCGGTTCCCAGGCCATGAGATAGGCGGCAGGCATGCGGGAAACTCCTTTCGAGCCTCCCTATCATCCTACCAATCTGCTACCAAATCTGCTACCAACGCAAAGAGGGCCGTCTGCTACCAGACGACCCTCTCCGTAAGTCCTTGTCTCACTTGGTCTTACTAATCGGGGCGGCGGGATTTGAACCCACGACCTCTAGACCCCCAGTCTAGCGCGCTAGCCAAACTGCGCTACGCCCCGATTTATCAGGGGTGGCTACCCCTGATGGTTTGCCTATTGTAGAATTCCACTTCAATCTGTCAATCCAACCTGCCGGAGATTGTTGACGTGCATTTTGCAGATTCCTTGATGGCGGCGATCCGGCGGGTCGGTAACCCGGTCTGCGTGGGCATCGACCCCAGGCCGGAGGATCTGCCGGATGGGTTCCTCGATCGCTTTCCAGGAAACCGTGCGGGGGTGGCTCAGGCGCTTCTCGAATTTGGCCGAGAGGTCGTCGAAGTTGTCGCACCTATTGTCCCGGCCGTGAAGTTTCAGGCGGCATTTTATGAAGCTTATGGACCGGAAGGCGTTTCGGCACTTCATGCTACGGCGTCACTGGCCAAAGAGGCCGGCCTGATCGTTTTGATGGACGGCAAGCGGAATGATATCGGTTCGACGGCCGAAGCTTATGCTCGGGCTTATCTCGGCAAAGTCCCGGTCGGCGATCGATTCGAACCGTCGTGGGTTTGCGATGCCTTGACGGTCAACCCGTACCTGGGGATCGACGGGATCACTCCATTCGTGAAGGTGGCGACTCGCGAAGGGAAGGGAATTTTTGTTCTCGTCCGGACAAGCAACGCTTCGGCGAGAGAGTTTCAGGATCTTGTCTGCGAGGGACGGCCGCTTTATCGCCATGTCGCCGAACGGCTGGCGGATTGGGCGTTGCCTCATCGAGGGGATTCCGGTTATAGCTTTGTCGGAGCCGTCGTCGGGGCGACCTATCCTTCCGAGCTTGCCGAACTTCGCCAGGCTTTGCCGGGGGTGCCGTTTCTTGTCCCGGGTTATGGGACTCAAGGAGGCAGTGCCTCGGACGTGGCGCCCGGTTTCGATTTTGAGGGATTGGGGGCGCTGGTCAACAGTTCGCGAGGGATCACCTTTGCCTACCGGAAGCCTTCGGCGGTGGCAAAATTTGGTCCGGATTGGAAAGCCGCTGTGGTGCAGGCGGTCCACGACATGGCCGAAGACCTCGCCGCGCACTCGACGACGGCCAAAATCAAGCGAAGTTGATCTCTTTCTTCAATATCGCTACGGTCGGGGCGAACCTTCTGGTGATCGATCGGGTCTTCCACCCGTCTCGACACCGGTAACATCCCGATCTCCACGAAAGGAGGAGTCCATGAACCGTCACGACAGCAAGAGGCCGACGCTCGCCGAACTCTGGCGGACTCTCCTGATTTTCCTGGAGGATCAGGGAGTCGAGGACGCCCCGACCAGGGCGCGAGATCTGGCGGTCATCGCCTGGACCGGCTGGAATTCGGCCACCGAGGTTCGACGGGCGCGGCCTCGACGTCGTCCTTGCACGATGCGGTAACCAGAACCTCCGCGTTTGATGCCTGATCGCGAGACTCAAGGGCCTTGCCGCTCAGGTGTTGAGTGGGCGGGCCTTGACTTTTTGTTCGTCGAGAATCCGGGAACCGATCAAGCGACGACCTGGCGGATCATTGATTCGAGCTTGGCGAAGTCGATTGGCTTGGTCATGTGGGCGGTGAATCCGGCTTCCCGGCTTCGGTGGATGTCGTCTTCCATGCCGTAGCCTGTCAGTGCGATGGCGGGGATGGCTCCTCGGCGGTTGACCACTTGTTTCATCAGGTCCAGTCCGGTTCCGTCGGGAAGTCCGATGTCGCTGATGATGAGTCCGAAATCGTTGGTATTCGACTCGATTTCCAGGGCCTCGGTGATCGTGGCGGCCATCGTTACTTCGTGACCAAGTCGGCTCAGGAGTCGGGCCATCAATCGTCGGGTCGCCGGTTCATCTTCGACGAGGAGAATCTTCAAAGGTTTGATCGTCGGCGGTTCGAGGTCCATCGGATCAGAGGCCGCTCGGCCATTTTCTTCCATGATTGGGTCGGGCAGGACATTCAGACTGATCCGGAACGTGGTTCCTTGATCCTTACCCCGGCTCCGGGCGACGAGCTGGCCGCCGTGACCTTCGACAATCCCTCGACTGATGGCCAGGCCGAGACCCAGGCCGCCAAACCGCCGGGTGATTGACGTTTCGCCTTGCTGGAACGGGTCGAAAATCTGGTCGTGGAGCGTGGGGTCGATGCCGATCCCGGTATCGATGACTTCAATGACCAGGCGATCGGTCTGATCATCAGGATCGGTCGCGTTGTACGTCCTGAGGGTGATCGTGCCGTCGCCCGGCGTGAATTTCACGGCGTTCTTGACGAGGTTCCAGATAACTTGCTGGAGTCTGACGGGATCGGCATTGATATGACGGTGACTTGCTTCGAGTTCGAGCTTCAGGGCGATCCGCTTGCCGTAAACCTCGCTCCGGCAGATGTCGACGGCGTTCTCGATCAGAGCGTGAGCATTGGCGACTTCCCAGTGGAGCGGCATCTTGCCCCGGACGATTCGCATGACGTCGAGCAGGTCGTCGATCAGTCGTGACTGAAGATTGACGTTCTGGCGAATCATCTCCAGGTTGGGCCGCAGTTCGTCCAGGTCGACCGGGCGCTCGAGCATCGAGGAGACCGCCAGCAGAATCGGATTGAGCGGGGTCCGCAGTTCGTGTGAAAGGACTGCGAGGAACTGCGACTTGGCCTGGCTGGCTTGCTCGGCCTCCTCCTTGGCGATCCGAAGTTCCTCGGCGACTTGTTTGCGGTCGGTGACGTCCATGACCAGGCCGAGCATCCGGCGAAACTTACCGTGTTCGGTTGCGGGGACGCTTCCCTTGACCCAGATCCAGCGCTCGGAATGATCGACCCGGATGATCGGGATCTCGAACTCCCATTCACGACCAGTCGCGATGATCTCGGCGAACTCTCGAGCCATCTGGTCGCGAAAGTCAGGGCGGACGTGCCCTTCCAGGAACGTGTCAAAGGTCCAGTTCGGCAACAGGGTCTCGTAGCCGAAGATCTGGTCGTGTCGAAGCGTTCTGGTCAGACCCTTGGTTTCGAGGTTCAGTTCCCACTGGCCGACCTGCGTGGCGTCGAGTGTGAACCGGAGCCGGTTGGCGGCTTCCTCGATCGCCTCTTTGGCCCGACGTTCGACCGTGGCGTCCCGGAAGACCATGACGACGCCGAGCATTCCACGATCCGGGTCGAGAATCGGCGCGGCGCTGTCCTCGATCTGGGTCTCCGTGCCATCGCGAGCGATCAGTATCGTATGATTGGCCAGACCGACCACCAAACCTTCGCGGATCACTCGATGGACCGGGTGCTCGGCCGGGGCTCCAGTCTGTTCGTTGATGATATGGAAGACAACTTCGATCAGTTGTCCCTGAGCTTCGGCTTCCGTCCAGCCGGTCATGGCCCGGGCAATCGGGTTGAGGAAGGTAATCTTCCCATCAGTATCGGTGGCAATGACGGCGTCGCCGATACTGGCCAGAGTGACCTTGAGCCACTCGCGCTCATTATGGAGCCGCTCCTGGAAGTTCATCCGCTCGATTCCCAGCGCGATCCCACTGGCGACCGATTCCATCGAGCGGAGTGTCTCCTCCGAGAGCGGATGGCGGGCGAACAGCGCCCAGACGCCGACCAGGCGATCCTCGACGACCAGCGGGTAACCGGCAAACGAGACGATTCTCTCGCGAGCGGCCCACTCCTGGGCAGGAACGAGCGGGTCGCCGATAATCGAATTGGTCAGGTGCGGCTGACGATCGCTAGCGATCTTGCCGATCTTGAACTTGCCGACAGGAATCCGGGCGTGGTCGCCGTTGATATGCGTGTAGAGCCCCGCGCTGGCGCGAAGTTCCAGCGTGTCGGAAGGTTCGTCGAGCGTCCAGATCCGGGAGAACGCTCCGTTGAGGTGACGAACGGTCTTCTCGACGGTCCGCCGGGCCATTGTCTCGATGTCGGGGCTCTCGGTGAGGGCGATCCCGACGAGCCGGCCGAATTCCGAAAGTCGGTGCTTCTCCTCCGCGATCTCATCCTGTCGCTTGCGCTCGGTGATGTCGCGGAAGACCAGAACCACGCCGATCACATGACCGCTCTGATCCTTGATGGGTGCCGCGCTATCATCAATGGGAGTTTCGGTTCCGTCGCGCGCGATCAGGATCGTATGATTGGCCAGGCCCACGATGACGCCTTCGCGGATCACCTTGTCGACCGGGTTATCGACAACCTCGCGGGTTGATTCATTGACGATCGCGAAGATCTCGGCCATCGGTCGGCCGGTCGCCTCGGCCTGGGACCAGCCCGTGAGACTCTCGGCGATCGGGTTCATGAACGTGACGCAGGCTCGTTCGTCGGTGGCGATGACGGCATCGCCGATGCTGGTCAAGATCGTTGCCAGCCAGGACATGCTCCGGCGGATCTCCTCGGTCGCCTGCTCGCGGATTCTGGTCTCACGCTGCTGGAATATCAACCCGCCGACAAGCAAGGCGAGCGCCGTGCCGGTCGTGAGCGAGAACACCGAGATCGTCCACCGGACCGCCGATCGCGACGCCGCGTCGCGGATCTCCAGGAGCCGCTTTTCCTCGTCACGGATCTGAAGAGCAAGATCGCGGGCCTGATCCATCAATGCCTTGCCTCGCCCCGACTTGACAAGCCGAAGCGCCTCGTCCCACTGATTGGCCCGGCCGAACTGGACTGTCTTTTCGAGCTCGGCCAGCTTCTCGCCCGCGACCGCCGCCAGGTTGGTGATCAAATTCTGATCGCCCATTCGCCCCCTGGCGAGCGTCTGGAGCCGGTTCAGCGACCTGAGAACCTCGGTCTTGCCTTGCTCGTAAGGCGCGAGAAAAGCGACCTGATTGCTCAGGAGAAATCCACGCTGGCCGGTTTCGGCATCCTTCAGGGCCGAGAGCGATTGATCAAGTTCGGAAAGAATTCTCCAGCATTCGTCCACCTCGCGATGCGTCCGAGTGATCGTCGTCAGACTCCGATAAACAAGAACCGAATCGACGACCAGAATCGCCAGGGCGATGAAGAAACAACCCAAAATGATCTTCCGAGAATCACGTATCATGAATCATCCCGACCACAAGTCTACCCATTCCCTGCAATGCGACTCTCAGAGCCTTCAAGTGTATCAGAATTCCCGCATTGATCCAATCCGAGCCGTGGCCCAGGGTGACGGGGGAAGCCCGGTTTACGGACGAGGTTGACGTCAGGTAGTTGGCTTGAACCCCTTGAACTGGACCACATCCGCGCCAAGAATCGAAAGCGTCCCCGCTCCGTCCCCACCGAGACCACGACTCATGACGTTTCTGAGCCTCCGAGAGCCTGTCGCCGCCTGGACCCACTGCGCGGGGTTTGTCCTGGCGGTTCCCGGAACCTGGCTCCTCTGGAAGCGCAGTCGAGGGGATCGCGGCCTCCAGATCAGCGTACTGATCTACGGGATCGGCCTGATGCTCTGCTACGCGGGTAGTACGCTTTACCATGGCGTCGACCGATCGGCCGACCGGCTCGCCCCATTCGTTCGACTTGATAGCGTGGGGATCTTTGCCTTGATCGCCGGCAGCTACACGCCGGTGGCCTGGGGCCTGATGAAGGGGCAATGGCGGCTCTGGACGCTCGCGACCGTCTGGGCGACGGCGGGCTCGTCGATGGTCTGGCTCGCCTCGGGCCGGAAGTTCTCGTCCCTCATGGGAACCTGTGTCTATCTGGTGATGGGCTGGGGGGTGATCGTCTGCTACTCAAAGATTGCCAACGTGGTGTCGCACCGGGCCATGTTCCCGCTTGTCCTGGGCGGGGTCTTCTATAGCGTGGGCGCGATCTTCAACATCGTCCACTGGCCCACGCTCTGGCCCGGCTGGTTCGGAACCCATGACCTGTTTCACCTGTTCGTCATCGCCGGCAGCCTGGCCCATTACTGGTTCATCTTGAAGGTGGTCTTGCCCTATCGAGCTATCCGGGCGGCGCGTCCGTCATAGGCTCTCGCGCTTCCGGCTCTCCCGCCACCGGGACCCCAGGGCGACCGCCAGGTGCCCCATCTTGGGGTGCTCCGGTTCGATGTCGACCGGCAAGCCCTGGTTTTTCAGCATCTCGGTCGTGGTCGGACCGATCGAAGCGACGATCACCGACCGCGCCAGGGCGATCCGGAGATCGGCCTCCTGGCCCACATCGGCGGCCACTTGAAGCAGATGGACCACCTGTTGGGCCGAGGTGAAGACAACAGCGCCGATCCGTCCGGCGATGATCTCGTCGATCGCGTACCATAACGGCCCGAGGTCGTCAGGCAAGGCCCACTGATAGACCGGAACCCGGGTGACCACCGCCCCCCGAGTCTCAAGCCCTTCGATCAGTTCGGGGTTGGGCTGGCCGTACTCCTGAAGCGCGACCCGCAACCCGGCGACCGGAATGTTGGCGTCGAGAGCGCCGAGAAGCTCGCGCCAGGTATTGGGCTCGGGAGCCTGAAGGTCGATCCTGGCGCCGATTTCTCGGAGCGGGGTCACCGGTTTGGGACCTCGGATCGCAACTTTGACCTTCCGGAGGGCGGCAACCCACTCGTCCCGAGAGTACTTCGTCTCGATCTCGCGGGTCAGGTAACGAGTCCCGACACCGGTCAGGAAGAGGACGAGGTCGAACTGACCGGCGATCAAGGCATCGGCGAAGGCGATCGCGGCGGGATTGTCGCCGATCGGGACTTCGCGGAGGGCAGGGGCCTCGACCACCTCGCCCCCTTGCTTGCGGATGAGTTCGGCCATCGGACCGGCCATCCGGGCCTCGAAGCTGGCGACACGAAGTCCATTCAATCCAGTGACGGGCGGGTCGTTGGTGCTCATCGCTTCGCGACCAGAGGTCCGGGTCGGGCTGTGTTCCAGCCCCGTCACCTCATGGTACCGATCTTCGGAAGTTTCCCGCCATCCCCCCGTTCCAGCGGAGATCCACATAACGACCAAGGGCCACGCCCGAAAGCGTGGCCCTGGTCGCGCGTTGAGAAGGGAAGTCTTGACGCGGGATAGCTCAGGCTCGGTGACGCCCGCCTCGGCCGAAATGCCTGCCGTGCCCACCCATCGGATGATTGATGAAGGTCGAGGCCATCGCCGGACTCATCGGAAGAGACATCGGCGGCGGCGTGGTCGTTGGCGAGGCCGAGAGCGTGGTGCTGACGGTCGTCGAGGTCGCGGCGGGCGGCGCGGCCGTCGTGGTCGTCGTCGGTGTGGTCGTCGTTGGCGCGGCCGTCGCGACTGAGGTGGTGGTCGTCGTCGGCGCGGCCGTCGCGACCGAGGTGGTGGTCATCGTCGGCGCGGTGGTCATCGTCGGCGCGGTGACCGAGGTCGGCGCGGTGGTCGTGCTCGGTGGGTTGATCAGGGCGAGATCGGCCTGAATGGCCGCCTGGTCGGCAGCGATCGTCGCCCGGGTGGCGTCAGTGATTCCCGACGCGGTCTGGATCGTCGTCTGATCGGTATTGAGTTGGCTGATCAGAGCGGCGTTCACCCCTTGACTGGCGTAGATCGCATTCTGATCGGTTTGAATCTGGGCGAGCTGGGCCGAAGTCGGTCCGCCCTTGTTGGCCTGAGCCGTCTGAAGATCCGTCTGGAGGGTGGCCTGGGCCGTCGCCGAGGGAGTCGTCGTCTCGGCTCCCTTGATCGCCTTGATGTCGTTCTGGACCTTCACCTGCATTGCCGGAGTCACCTGGTCGTTGGCCAGGATCGCCTGCTGGTCGGTCTGGAGTTTCTGCTGGTCGGTCTGCAACTGGGCCAGTTGAGCGGGCGTCGCCGTACTCGATCCCGGATCGCCGGAGTTCCCGCCGCCGCCGAAGTTCCCGCCGCCGCCGAAGTTCCCGCCGCCTCCGAAGTTCCCG
>JAJYCH010000140.1 GCA_021778575.1 Planctomycetota bacterium | reverse complement strand
GCCCCGGGCCAGGCGACTCCGAACCGTTCCCCGCGGACAGGCCAGGCGAGTCGAGGCTTCTTCATGGGTCAAGCCTTCGAGATAGCAGAGAATCAGCGGTAATCGATAGCGAGTGGGGAGTCGGGCGAGTTCGTGGTCGAGGACGGCCCGGAGGTCGTCGATGGGGTCGGCGGAGGTCGCTACCCTGTCGAGACTTTCGGCGTTGGTCTGCTCGCGAGCCCGGCGGCGGGCGACGTTGGCCCGGGCTCGTCGGGCAACCCGGATGCTGACCCCGTGAAGCCAGGGGCCGAGCGAGACATCAACCCGGACGGTCGGAGCCTTCTGGACCAGGATGAGGAAGATGGCCTGAAAGGCGTCGAGAGCATCGGCAGGATCAGCCAGCGTTCGCCGACAGACCCCCCAGACCGCCGGGCCGTGGCGAGCGACCAGAAGCTCGAACGCCGAGGCCGAAGCCTCGTCGCGGGTCGTGAACCGCCGGAGCAACTCCGAGTCGGAGAGCCCCGCATTCACCCCTTGAAACAGGGTCCGGACCCCTCGAACCGCCTCTCCCGCCCATTCGCTCGTCATCGCTCGTCTCCCTCCGGATCGTCAACGACCTCCGGAGATCATGCGCGAACGGGGCTCGACCAATCCCGATTTTTCCCTCGAAAACGCAAATTCCGCCAAATTCAGACCCGAACCGGCCGGGGAGGCAGACCCTTCCGGCGGTCCCGGGCCAGCTTGAGAAAGAGGAAAAATAAGCCCCCAGCCCCCGCCAGGATCGCGATGCCGATGAGTGGCCGGTAAACGATCCAACCAAGGGCGATCGTCACCAGCGAGAGCACCGACGCCGTGCCGATGGCGAGGAAACCGGTGCCGTAGCCGACGATATTACCGATGAACGGCACGACGTCGGCCAGGACCGACAGGGGCGCCAGAACCATGGCGATTCCGACCGCCATCAAAACGAACCCAACCAGCCGCAAGATCCAGGTCAAGGCGGTGTTCTCGGCCGAACTCTCGGTGTAACGATCGCCACCTCCACCATCGCCCCACGACGTCCCGCCGCTATCATCACCGCTCCAGTCGCTGCCGCCGCTCTCGCCGCTGGACATGGTGATCTCGCTCCGAAGGACCTGACCGGGATCGTCGCCGAATGGACCTTGTTCTTACCAGGTTGCCAGGGGCGTTGCCATCACCATTCGATCCGATCGAACATCTGTTGGAGCTTTTGCGCACGGTCGGGGTTGAGTGTCGCGACGTGGGCGATCCGGCCGAGCAGATGGGCGCGGAAGTCGTCATGTCCGGCGCGGTTCTGCGCCGTCGGTCCGTGCTGGAGACAGTTGTAAAGCGTGGCTTTCAAGGCGTCGAATTCGTCCCGGGCGATGTTCGGTCGAACGTTGAGCACCGCTCCGGCGAGTTGCTGGCGAACGCCCTGACGCATCACGCGGGTCTTCCGAGGATTCACCGCGAAGCCTTCCTCAAGGACGATTGCCGAGGCGTGAACCGGGAACCGCGCGATCGACCGGGCGAATCGGTCGTCGCCCGAAAAAGCCAGGTCGTCGGCGTAACGAGTGTAGGTGGCTCCCGATGAGCTGGCCAGTGCGCTCAAGCGAGCATCGAGCCGGAAAGCGACCAGATTGGCGAGATTTGGCGAAGTCGGCGAACCTTGCGGGAGATGAGCCTCGCGGTAAAGATGGCGGGTCCGCCAGTCTTCGGGGCCTCCCGACGGCGCGTCGGGGCGCTTCCAGAGACTTGACGGAACCCGATTGGTGCAGAGACCGGCCAGAATCCGGGCCACGACCTCGGGATAACCGGCCGTCAGAAAGACGGCGATCACGCGAGCCAGGCTGATCGTCGGAAAGAAGTTGTCCAGGTCGAGCTTGAGCACGACCGACCGGCCGGCATGAGGCTCGACGAACGACCCGACCGATCGGCCCGGGCAGAATCCGTGAGCGGCGTCGTGCGGAGGAATGGGCGCGAGAACCTCGTCGAGAATCCGCCGCTGGATCGCCTTGAGCCGATCCTTCGGCGCCTCGATCAACCGGAGCGAGCCGTTCCGTTTCGGCTTCCAGCGATAGGAGTAATGACGGAGCGGCCCCTCGATAGTCAACCGTTCGAGCCCTCGGCGGTCGGCGAACCAGTCGAGTTCGTCGAGCGAAAGACCGAGCCGATCGGCAAGCCGGCTGGGGGTCACGATCGCCGGGACGGGCCACTTCTCGGGCGGTCCGGGCCTGGGGGCCATCACCGGCAACGGGCGATTCTGGACGACCAGCGCGAAGGGCCACTGTTTGCGAAATTTCGCGTCGCTCTTGAGGAACGCCGAGACCCGGTCGCTCGTCGGCCTGCCGTCGGGAAACGCTTCGAGCAGGCGACGGGCCAGCGGTCGGAGCCAGCGAGGCCGACGCCCGAGTCGCAAGCCGCCACGGCTGACCAGGTCGTCGAGCCGCCAGTGCCCTTCGACCAGAACCTCGGCCAGGTCTCCGGCGCAGGTCTGAAACAGATTCATGGGTATCTACAAGAGCGTCGAGGCCGTCCCAACCAGTCCGGTCTCGCGTGAGCAATACTACGATGGAGTCGTAGCGACGCTCACGCGGCGGCGATGGGTCCATAAATCAATCCCCCGGGGTAACCCCGGAGAGGCTCGGCCGACCCTCTCGCGAAGGCCCACCTCACCCGCTTGGGACGACCCCGACGCCTGGACCCGAAGTTAGACCATACCTGAACCCCTGTCAAGCACAATCTGGTCCGCTCAGCGTTCTTCAAGACGGACGTGCTGGACCTTCTTCGCGTGGAGCCATGCCAGGAGAGCTTCCTGCTCCTCGGAGAGTTCGACCTCGGTCATGTTGTCGGTATCGAGCGGCGAGACGAGGTAAAAGACCCCTTCGTCGACCCACTTGGCGACCTCGGCCGAGTCGAACCAGAAATCGTCCTCGCCCAGCTCGGGCAAGCCCGGGGTATCTCGGGCGCTCATGAAATAGACGAGTTGATTTCGCAACCGAAGCGAAATCGCCAGGGGTGGAACCGTCGGAAGGTCGAGAGGAACCAGGTAAAGGCGAGCCATCAGTCGACCTTTGATCGTGAAAATTGAGGACAGTTCACGAGCGAACCTAACGCGCCGGCGATTGCCGAGTCAACCAAACGGACGGAGAACCAGGGCCCGCGTCGACCCGGTTTGCGGGCTCTGGATCGGGGAATTATAATAGGGGGAACCGGCTCGGGTCTTGGAAAGGGGTGTTCGGCGATGAGTTCCAGCGTAGGTCAATCGCGGGTAGCCGACCTTTCGTTCCAGGTTTTCAACCGGAGCCCGCATCCCGACTGGTTCGCGGTCCGGGCCTATCGCCGGGTCGCCGTCGATGGCTGGCTGGCGGATCTCCGGATCATCGAAGGGGGACACGCGATCCTCTGGCGCTCCGGCAATGTTCGCCTGGCCGAAGTCCTGACCGGGCCGGCAACGCTCTTGCCCGAGCCGGGGCTTTTGTTCCACTCGCCGATCCGTCACGAGCGCTCGGCCACGTTGCGCCCGGGGGTCGGGATCGAATACCAGACCTGCTTCGAGGTCGAGCGCGTCGATCCCGAGGTCTTCGACCACCTTTGCGACGAGATGACTCTGGACACCCACCGCGACCGGCTCTTTCATAAGTTCAGTGACCCCAACCGGCTCGCGCCATCGGCGATCAGCCACCTGACGTTCGAGTCGCGCGCCAAGGGGCTGCTGGTGCACGCCTTCCACTCGTTTCCCGCCGAACGAGCGATCGTCCGGACACAGTCGCTCTTCGAGGCACCGCTGGCGCTGCCGTCACCGAGAACATGAACGACTCAACTCGTACGAACAAAAAAGCCGGGCGTCGGCCGTTTTCCACGACCGACGCCCGGCAAGTGATGGGATGAGCCGAGGCTCCTGGCGAATCAGATCCGCCGATTGGCTCCGAGGTCGCCGCCGTTGGCGTTGGGGGTTCGCGAGAGGGTGATCAGGTCGGTCCGGCAGGCGGTTTCGCGGGCGCTCAGAGTCTGTTCGGTGGCGACAAGGTCGGGGATGGTGATCCCCCGGCTCGAGCGCTGGGCGAGCGCCAGCGCCCGGGCCTCGATCCCGTCGCGGTTCTGGAGGCCATCGAGCCAGCGGGCGGGGATTGCGTCGACACCGTAATGCGCGCCGGCCAGAGCGCCGAGGATCGCTCCGGTGGAGTCGGCGTCGCCGCCGAGGTTGACGACCTCGGTCAGCGCTTCCTCGAAGCTATCGGTCGCCAGCAACAGGTAGAGGCAGGCGGGGATGCAGGCGGGCGGAAAGCCCATGGTCGCGCGCTTGCAGACCGGGTCGGCCCCATGCTTGTTGGCTTCCTCGGCGATGGCGGAGAGAGCCCGTTCGCGGGGGATATCGAGCAGCGACTCGGTGGCGGCGATGGCCTGAGACAGGCTCCGGCCGTGCGCTTCGAGCGAGACGACCGCTTCCCCGGCTTCCCGGCCAATCTGTTCCTCGGCCCTGGCGGTATCGCCGGCCACTCGGAACAGGAAGCTGGGGTCGCGTCCCGCCCCGCTGACGAGCCGACGAACCGCGTGAGCGACCGCCATCGCCCCGGCGATACTCCGGACGTCCTTGTGGGTCATCAGGCTCGCGGCCAGGACCGCGTCGTGGAGCGACTCGGGGTCGTCGGAGAAGAACAGGGCGACCGGAGCGATTCGCATCGCCGCGCCGATCCCGGCCGACCCCTGGCCGGTCTGGTCGGGCCGGACGCCACGCTTCAGCTCGGTCAAGACCTGTCGAAAGCTCCGCCCAACCCCTCGATGCGCCCCGACATAGCTCCCTTCGGGGGTGGCCAGTTCGAGGTAGAGACCCGCCAGGCGGTCGAGATCGATCCGGCCATGCTCGAGCAAGACGTCCGAGAGTGCCATCGCTTGCTGGGTATCGTCCGAGTAGAGCCCTGGCAGTCGCCAGCGGAACGGTTTTTTCTTCCAGGCTCTCGACCCATCGACGTAGTCGGTCACCAGCTGATAATGCGCCCGGATCTGTTGCGCCCCAAGCCCTTCGAGCGGGGCACCCAGGGCGTCTCCGATCGCCAGACCGAGCATACAACCTCGGACGCGATCGATGCGGGTCGATTGCGGCATCTTGGCACAACTCCTACTGATCCTGGAGTGCCCACCCTGTCGGCGGGTCTCCCCCAATCACCGGAACGGAAACGAAACTACCGGGAGAGACCACGCTCGCCAACCGTCTTCTCCCCGTTCTCCGCCTCTTGGGACCCACCGCGACGCCGGGGTGACATCACGGACGCTTGACCCGATCTTCACTTAGGGCTCGCGAGACGACCTGGCGAGAATTTCGATTTTTCCAAAAAATTCGCCCGCCAGCCGACGCCGGACGAACCGGCTCCGTCAGAAAATCGACCGATCCCGCTCGAAAACGAGTCGACAGAAGATCACCTGGCGTCCCGAGAACAGCCCGACTCCCGAAGGGAGCGACGGTTCCAGGCAGACCCCGACGGAAACCCACGAGCCCGATCATCCCGAGGGTGATATCGACCGTTGCCATCGGGCGATCGCACACGAAAGCCGGTCGGTTTCCCCCTCAACGAAACCCCGACCCGGCGCAATCGTGAAGAACGGTGTTTCCCCGGTTGCTGGACCGTTGACGAATTGTGAAGTCCCTGTTCATAATACATGCCTCTCCATTTCTCGTTGGCGCGATTGATCCGGCAAGAACGACCGCCCCTAAACCAAGGCGGCGGATCGAGCCCATTGGGCTGATCCCCATGTTCGGGAAAACCGATTGCGATCGGTCCTGGCCCTGTGGCGGTCGGGGACAGCTCATCAAAAAACGCCGATCTCTCCATGATTCTTCGTCTGCCCGCGCGGTGGTCGCCCCGTCACGGTTCGCCGCCTGCCCCAAGTTGTTGATCCGACCGATCTTCACGAAAGATTCGCAGTAGATTAATCCCGGCTCCACGTCCCGTGCCTATCATTGAGTTTTCATGCAAGTCGACGAGATTGCTTCGTGCGGCAATCTCGTGACTCAGTCTCCCGCCCAGATCCTTTTTTTCTGAGGATTTCATTCATGCGTCTCTTCCCGCCTCGGCGACGCGGCTTCACCTTGATTGAGCTGCTGGTCGTCATCGCCATCATTGCCGTGTTGATCGCGTTGCTGCTGCCCGCCGTCCAGTCTGCTCGCGAGGCGGCTCGCCGCTCGCAGTGCGTCAACAACCTGAAGCAGCTCGGCCTGGCGGTCATGAACTACGAGAGCAGCAACGGCGTCTTTCCCGCCGGAGCACTGTCGCAGAACGACACGACTCGTGGCTCCATCACCAATCCGTATTACATCACCAACTTCAGCGTGTTCGTCCGGCTCCTGCCGTTCACCGAGCAGTCGAACCTGTACAACGCGGTCAACTTCAACCTCACCCAGAACAATTACGACAACGTGACCGTGGCCGGTATTCAGCTCAACATCCTGGTCTGTCCGAGCGATCCGGCGACTGCGGCCCAGCCGATCGTCAGCGTCAACCCCGGCACGAACTGGACATTCAATCCGCAGCCGACGACGGTCATCGGCAATTGCTTCTTCAGCAGCTACGCCGGTTGCGCGGGAACGTTCTTCAACAACAATTACCTGGGTTCGACCAACTACGCCGCCCGTCAGGCCCAGACCAATGGCGCGATCTATCCCGACGCGAACACGACGATCGCCTCGATCAGCGACGGAACCAGCAACACCTTCCTGATCGGCGAGCACTCCAAGGGCTACTTCAAGCAGTATGACCCAAAGTATGCCCTCTCGGATTGCGCCTGGTACTCGGGCAACTATTACGACACCCAGCTCTGCACGCTCTACCCGCCCAACGTGCAAAGCTCGAGCAGCGGCATCAAGAACTTCACCTACTATTTCCCGTCCAACTCGACCAGCTATCACCCCGGCGGGGTGAACATGGCCCTGTGCGATGGCTCGGTCCGGTTCATCAAGAACACGATCAACTCGTGGAGCTTCACCAGGGGAAATGTCGACTCGTATAAAGACTCGATGCCCGACGGCGTGAACTTCGCCTCGAACCTGTTCACGGTCTCCCCCGGCACTCAGTTCGGCGTCTACCAGAAGCTCTCGACCCGCAACGGCGGCGAGATCGTCAGTTCCGACTCCTATTGAGTGAAGCGGATCGCCGGCCCTGTCATCCTCGATCGACCCGCGCGGGGCCGGAACTCCTTGTTCCGGCCCCGCTTTCGTTTTCCGTCGAAAGCCTTTGCTGATTGTCGCATGGTCGAGTGGGTGTTCTGGTTCCGTTGCGAATCCCAGACTCCATCAAGACCAACGGCTCGACACCCTGGAGCCGGGGAGGGAACGGCGGAGCCCGATCTTCCCGAGTTGCCGCCGATGGAGTACGATCAATCGGGGTGAGGCTGACGTCCCGGTCGCGGTCATGCGGCGGTTCGGAGGCCATTCGGACTCGGGAGACATCGGCGTGGAGGACGTTCAGCCGACTTACGACCGGATCAAGCGGCAACTCGGCGAGGCCGAGGGCTACTTGATGCTCAACCTGCCGGCCAAGGCCCTCCAGATCCTGGAAAGCCGCTCCGACTGGGCGACCATGCAGTTCGAGGCGTCGCTCCTGACCGGCGAGGCCTTGCGAGTCCTCGACCGCCATCGCGACGCACTGAAGCCGCTGGAGGTCGCCGCCGCGCTCCGGCCCGGCGATATCGGCGTGGCGATCGCACTCGGCTGGTGCTACAAACGAACCCATCGCCTGGCCCAGGCGATCGACGCCCTCGGCCGGGCCGTCCGCCACAACCCCGAGGTGGCGCTCCTGCATTACAACCTGGCCTGCTACTGGAGCCTCGCCGCCAATCCCGCCAAGGCGCTCCAGGAACTGGGGATCGCGCTCGACCTCGATGCCGACCTCCGCTCGCTGATCCCCCGCGAATCCGACTTCGACGCCCTCCGTGGAAATCCCGAGTTCGAACGGTTAACCATCGACCCGGCGTCCCTGGCTTGAATCCGAGGAGATCCGCGGCGATGACGAGCTTCCCAGAACTTTTGCGGGGCTTCCTCGTCGTGGCTTATTTCTTCGGTCCGTTCAGAATCAGCCCACTGTAGACGATCCGGGTGAAATGGCTTCCTTTGAACGCTCCCTTGGCCCATTTGGCGTCGAGGCTGGCAAGGGGGCGGGCGGCGACGGCTTCGTCGACGGTCTTGCCCGACTGGACCAGCGGCTCGATCTTGTCGCGAACCTCGACGAGCATGTTCCTCGCGGCTTTCAGGTCGTCCTTCGTGCCGACCGGACCGTGGCCGGGGACGATCCTGGACCGGGCGTCGACGATGCCCGGGATCAGGTCGGCCGCCGCGATCATCCCGCCAATCCAGCCGCCCGACGAGCTATCGATGTTCGGATACGCGCCGTTGGTGAACAGGTCGCCGGTCTGAAGGATGTTCGCCTTGCGGAAGTGGAGGAAGATATCGCCATCGGTATGCGCGGGCTTGACGTGCTGGAGGTGGATCTCCTCGCCGTTGAGGAACAACGTGGCCGAGTCGCCAATCGTCACGACGGGCAAGGCGGCCGGCGGGGAAGGGGGAATCTTCATCTGGAAATCAGCCATGTATTGATCCGATCCCAGGCGGGTCCGAACCGTTTCGTGAGCCAGGATCTTCGCCCCCACGGCCGCGAGCGCCACGTTCCCGCCAGTGTGGTCGAAATGCCAGTGGGTATTGATC
Organism: Planctomycetota bacterium; assembly: GCA_021778575.1. Lineage (GTDB taxonomy): Bacteria > Planctomycetota > Planctomycetia > Isosphaerales > Isosphaeraceae > Tundrisphaera. The sequence goes on along the minus strand of JAJYCH010000140.1, from coordinate 103 downwards.
AAGGTGATCGGCCCGGCGCCAAGCTTCCGGACGACCGGAGCGAGATCAGCCCCTCGCGACGGGACGAACGAGTCGACCATCACGATTCCGTCCTGCCCGACCA
>JAJYCH010000139.1 GCA_021778575.1 Planctomycetota bacterium | reverse complement strand
TTTATCGGCGGGTTCGAGCGGTTTCTCGAAGAGGATGATGTGCTGCCAGGGGAGGAATTCCAAACTTTCCTTGAACAGGAAGCCTTCGGGTTCGACTTCCTTCTTGACCTGGGCGAGCGTCATCTTATGTTCGGGCTTGATCGGGACTTCGGGGTCTTCGCCACGAAATTCCACCAAGACGAGCCGACCGCCGGGCTTCAGGGCCTTCTTGAGCCCGAGTAAGAGCGCTTGGGGGTCGGACGCTTCGTGGTAGACGTCAACCATGATCGCCAGGTCGACGGTTCCCTCGGGGAGTCGCGTTTCAGTCTGGCTTGAGCGGATCGGCTGGATGTTGGTCACGCCGGCGGCCCGCGCGTTTTCCTTGAGCAGGGTCAGCATTTGCGGCTGGACGTCGGTCGCCAGAACCTTGCCGGTCGGGCCGACCCGCCTGGCCAGTCGGAGGCTGGTGTAACCGGCCCCCGCGCCGATATCGGCAACGGTTTGCCCGGGCTTGATCTTGAGCGCGTCGAGCATCTGCTCGGGCTGTTCCTCGGCTTCGCGGGTGTCGCGAAAGAGCCAGTCGGCTCCTTGATAGCCCATGACCTGGGCGATCTCGCGGCCCATGTAGGTGCCCGGCGGGTAGCGACGGGTCCTGGGCTTCGCCTTGGCCTCGGCCTTCGAGTTGGTTTCCTGGGCGGAGGTCGGTCGAGCGTCACCAGTGACGATCAAACCCGCGATCAGCGCAAGTCCGACCCACCGAAAGCTTTCCGATCGAACTGAGCACGACATGGCGAGGATCTCCGTGGGTGTCGTTCCGTCGCGGACGGTTTCGGCTCAGTCGCCGAAGGCGTAGCGAACAATGCAATAGAGAGCCTGGAAACCGTCCTTCACGCCGATCTTCTTTCCTTCACTGTAGTCACGTCCGTTGTAGCTGACCGGAATCTCGTAGATCCGACAGCGACGAGCGGGGCGTCCATCAATCGGCGGGACCTGGAACCGGGCGACCTTGGCCGTCACCTCGGGCTCGAAGCCGAACCGGTTACTACCGAGCTTGATCCCCTGGATCACCTCGCGGCGAAAGACTTTATAGCAAACTTCCATGTCGGTCAGGTTGAGGTCGGTAAAGAAATTTGACAGGAGCGTGAGAACCCGGTTTCCCATCGAATGCCAGAAGTGGAGCACCCGATGCGACTCACCGATGAATCGTGACCCGTAAACGACGTCGGCCTTCCCCTCGATGATCGGCTGGAGAAGCTGCGGGTATTGCGCGGGGTCGTATTCGAGGTCGGCGTCCTGGACGATCACGATGTCGCCGGTGGCGTGCTGGAAGCCGGTCCGGAGCGCCGCGCCTTTGCCCTGGTTCTTGTCGTGAAAGACGATGGTCAGATCGGGGTCGGTCGTCTTCATCGCTTCGAGGATCTGGCGGGTTCCGTCCTTCGAGCAATCATCGACGAGGATGATCTGCTTCCGGATCGGCACGGCGCGGACCTGTCGGAGAATTTCGTGGAGCGTGTTCCGTTCGTTATAGACCGGGATCACGACACTGAGCACGATCTGGGCGGGAATCCGGTAGATTCCCAGGTGTCGGCAGGTTGCCTCGCCGAGAGTCCGGAACAACCAGTCGAGCCGTTCGCCTTCATCGAGCGGCACTGACGACGAATCCATGGTCTCGACCTCGGCCGGCTCGGACGCCTGGCGAAAAGCATGAGGGTGTGGGTACATCGCGTTGATCAGTCTCCATTCTGGACGCGAAGTCTGCTGCGCAACCGGATGCTCAGCTTCCGGAGCCGTCGACCCGGAACGTTGAGTCTGCCCGAGTATAAGCCAAGGGAACTCGGGAAGGTAGTCCGGGATGATTCGGATCTCCAGGGAGAGCCTCCCCGGATGTCCTGGTGGAGCCCCCTGTTGACGCGTAGGGTGGGTCGAGCCTAAGCGAGCCCCATCATGCAATCCAGGGACGAAAAAAGCCATCGACGTTGCCGTCGATGGCCTTTTGATCGTTCGAGTCGGACGGAAGCCCGATCGAGACGAACCAGTCTCAAGTTCTGTCAAAAATTACTTGGGGGCTTCGACCTTGGGGACGGCCGGAGCCGTCACCGGGGGAACCGTCTCGACCGGGGCGGCGGGAGCCGTGGCGTCGGGGGCCGGGGTCGTGGCCGGGACCGGCGGCGGGGGCGGGGTCACCGAGGCGGGGGCGGGGTTGCCGGTCGCCGGAGCTTCGGGAGCGGCGGTCGGCGCGGCGTCACCGGTCGGGACCGGCGTCGAGGGCGTGCCGGGCTTGGCCATCGGCGGAGCCATCTGCGAGGTCCCCATCTGGCCCGAGGCGTAGCTCGAGTAGACCGGCGTGTACGATCCATACGACTGAGGGGCATAGCCCATCGAGCACGGGTCGCAGGCGGGAGCCTCGTAAACCGTCTCAACCGGAGCGCAGGCCCCGCAATGCCGCCGCTTGTGGCCGAACAGGCCGTGCTTGTGCCGCTTGGCGGAGTAGCACGAGCTGTAGCAACTGTAGTCAGCCGTTGCATAAGCACCCGAGTAGCACGACGAGTAGCAGCTCGAATAGCACGACGAGTAGCAGCTCGAATAGCACGAGCTATCGCTGTAGCAGGACGAGTAGCACCCGCTGCTGTAGCAGGTCTCAACGTAACCGGTGGTGACGGCGGACTTGTGGTGACAGCCCAGGCCCGAAAGGGCCAGAAGCATAACGACGGTGCCTTGCATGTGTCAGTTCTCCCCAGTTGTGTGCGAAATCAAGTCGATGCGTCGTGAAAAACTGCGGGATTGCCGACCGTCTCCGACTTCGTCAGTGGATCAGGCCGGCCCGGGTTCAGGATGCAAAGGCAGCCTGATTCGCCGGATCACCCGTCTCGTTGCTGCGGAATCAATCCGCATTTCTTGTTGAGATACCCCAGATTCTAGTCCGGAAAACGCGCCTGAGCAAGTCAATTTGGGAAATTCAAGGGAAAAGAATCGTTCAGGTAATTTGGGTTCCTGTCATTGAACCATAAGTCCCCGACGGCGCTTCGAGTTCGGCTGGCCCGAGACTCGAAGGACCGGTACGCTTGAGGTCGGTGCGTCGACTGGCTCGTGCCATCGACTTCGCGGTCAGCGGCTCGATCGACCGATTTCCGGAGCCGGAAACCTTCGCGATTTGACGGCGAAGTCCTATACCGAGAGTGAGGTCGATCAGGAAACCCGTTCTGACCAGTGAAATAGCGAAACCTAGGTCGTCCAGGGGAAACAGCGAATGTCAGTCAGCAAATCCGATACCAGGGATTTTCCCGATGGGGCGACGGCCGGGGCCTGGCCGGTCGGACTCCGCTGGGTGGTCTCGATCGTGATCCTGGTTCACGTCGCCGCGGTCCTGGCCGGGGCTCTGGCTGCCGAGCCAGCGTCGGACCTCGAACGATCGGCATCGTCCTGGTTTAGCGGTTACCACCAGCTTCTCGATCAGGGGGTTGGCTATCGTTATTACAGTACCGCGTTTCCGCCGACTCCGGTGGTCCTGGCGACCTTGAGCTTCGCCGATGGTCGGCCCGACGAGGTGGTCCGGATTCCCGACCGATCGGTTCGACCTCGGTTGCTTTACCAGCGACAACTGGCGATGGCGCACTACTTGATGGAAGACTTCGAGGCGGCCCGTCGCGACAATGGTGATGGTTCGAAGAGTCGCTGGGCTCACGCCTTCGCGACCCACCTGGGGAAGACTCACCCGGGTTGCAAGTCGGTCACGCTCCGGCTCGAAACGCATCTGGTCCCGCGGATCGAGCGCGTCCTGGAGTTGCAAAAGCGTCCCGGCGCTGGTCCGGTCGATCTTGACGCCGACGAGTTCATCACGACCCCCGAACGGATCGGAGTCTACCCGTGCGACGCCTCCTGAATGGATTCGTGACCTATCCCGCTGAACTGGCCGGTTCGGCGGTTCGGGGCTGGAACCAGTTCGTCTTCCGGCCCGCCGACCCCACGGCGCTCGGGCTGATCCGGGTCTGCGTGGGGGCGTTGCTCACCTGGAGCCTGTTTGTCTACGGGCTCGACCTCCGGGCTTACTTCGGCTCGACCGGCTGGATGAACCTTGAGATCGTCCAGGCGTTCCGTCACGATCCGCCGGGAACACTGGGCTGGTCGTTCTGGTTTTCGGTTCCCGATGCGTTGCTCAGGCCGGTCTGGGTGGTTTGCCTGGCGATGACCCTGGCGTTCACGCTGGGGTTCTGGAGCCGGACGATGGCGGTCCTGTCGTGGATCATCGCGGTCTCGATTGCTCGTCGGGCTCCGATCACGCTTTATGGGTTCGACGACATTCTTTCGACCTGGTTGCTCTACCTGGCGGTGACCGGGGCGAGTGGTCAGGCTGTTTCGCTCGACCGTTTTCTGGAGCGCTGGAAGCAGAATCGGGCCGAGTTCGCCGTCCGCCGGAAGGATGGTCGCTGGACGGCTCCGTCAGGCGTTCCTCGCTCGACGATCGCCGCCAATATCGGACTCCGGCTGATCCAGTGCCACCTGATCCTCATCTATGGAATGTCGGGGCTGGCAAAGTTTCGCGATCCGGGCTGGTGGGACGGCACGGCAATCTGGGGGAGTCTGGCGTCGAGCGAGTTCCGGCTGTTCGACCTGACCTGGCTGGCGGCTTATCCGGTCATCCTGAACCTGATGACCCACACCGCGCTGTTTCTGGAAGTGACGTATCCGGCACTGATCTGGGTGAAGCCGCTCCGCCCGCTGATTCTGGGGCTCGTGGCGGCGATGCACCTGGGAATCGCGTTCACGCTCGGTCTTTTCGAGTTCGCGCTGGCGATGCTGGCGGCGAATCTGGCGTTTGTCTCCGGTCCGTGGCTCCGGAGCCTGGTCACCGGGCTCGATCAGCCGTCGGGCAAGGTTCTCTACGATGGGGCCTGCCCGCGCTGCCGGGCGTCGATGGCGTTCCTCACGGCGGCCGACCCCGACCGGCTTCTCGATCCGATGGACCTGACGGCGGTCGCGGTGGAGACAATTCATCCCGGCTTGACGAAGGAGGCCTGCATGAAGTCGATGCACCTGGTCGAACGGAATGGCCGGGTCCTGTCGGGCTATGACGCGGTGATCCGGCTCCTGGCGTGGATGCCGGCCACGAAGCCTCTGGCCCTGGTCCGGTTCGTGCCGGGTGTATCCGTGGTCGGCCGCCGGGTTTACAATTGGATTGCCTCGACGAGACCGCGCGACACCATCTGCACCGACGAGGTTTGCGGCATCCACCCGCCGAGCGGATCGGCGAAGTCGGAGCAGCGACCGACCTCGACGAAGCCCGGAAAGGTCGTCCGATGAACATGGACTCGAATCCCCATCCGACCGCCGATCCAACCTCGTCCGAGCCGCACCGGCTGTTCCTGCACGAACCGGGCTGGCGGGTCTCGCTGAAGGTGGGTAGCGAGCGCGAGTTCTGCTACGCCATGGCGCCGGGCCAGGACTTTTATCATCGGTTACTCGATGGCGAGGTCTATCTGCACACCAACGAGGAGCGGCTCTGCCTGGCCTGCGCCGAGCGTCGCGGGCTGCTCTCGTACAAACCCAAGGGGCTCCGTGACCCGGTTCCCATTGTTGAGATCATTGATGAGAGCGGGGAGGACGGCCCGGGAGTTTACCGGCGCGAATTGAGTGATAGCGATCATTGAATTGTCGTTGATTCTTGCAAACACGATCACGTGCGATTGACACCACTCGCATGCATCGAATTGCCGTGAGAATGACACAACTCTGTCGTCAACCTGTTGCCGGTTCGCGACGAAACCGGCCGGTCCTGAGAAATCCGTCTCATCTTCCAGGGAAAATCAGGGCCATTTCTGGCAGACTCTTGGTGTCCTGACACCCACCATCTGACTTCGCGGACCGATCCACCATTTTCAACGATTGGCTCGCTCGGCAACACTTGATGATCTAAACTGATAGCGACGCGTGCCGAGTTCGCTCGGACATGTCCCTGGTTTTGGTCGGCGGGATCGCCCGGCTCTGGGCGAATCCTCGGTGATGGCGAGTCAACGCGGATGAGATCGTCCGGGAGTTGAGGCGCGGTGATCGGGTCGATTGGGATCGGGCTTCGGGCTGGTTTCGGGGGTTCACGGCATGGCAGTCGCTTATCACCACTCGGCGCTGAAAGAACTGAAGGAACAGCAATCTCGATTCGCGCCCCGGGAGCGACTTCTCGAACAGATCAATCGAGCGGAAAATCTGCTCGCCGAGATCGAAGAGGAAAAGCGTTACCCTTACGAGTACCTGCTCTACCGGATCACCGGGTTCCGGACCGAACTGGCCTCGGCGCAGGTTCTCGACGGAGCGGGCGTCCGGTCGGATTTGCGGCTGCTTGTCGAGGATCTGTCGGCGGCGGTCGGTCAATCGGTCGATCAGGCCGCCGAGCCGGTTCTCACGGTCGAGGAGGCGAGCCGACGCTATAACGTCTCGACCCGGACGATCACGCGCTGGCGTGGTCAAGGGTTGGTCGCTCGCTGGTTCCTGATCGGCGGTCGCCCCAAGGTCGGGTTCCTTGAATCAAGCCTGACCCGGTTTGTCGAGGCCCACAAGGAACAGGTCGATCGTGGTTCCAAGTTCCAGCGGCTCAGCGACGAGGAACGGGAGGAGATCATCCGCCGGGCTCGACGGATGGCCCTGGTGGGTCAAGCGGGCTTGATCGAGATCGCCCGGAGGATCGCCCGGAAGCTGAATCGCTCGACCGAGACGGTCCGGATGACCTTGAAGACCTACGACCTCGAGAATCCCGATCGCGCGATCTTCAAGAACTCGACGGCGCCGCTCGACGAGGTGACCAAGGCCAAGATCTACCGGCTTTATAATCATGGTCGAGGGGTCTCGGCCGAGAACCTGGCCTCGCAGTTCGGCCGGACCCGTTCGAGCATCTATCGGGTCCTCAACGAGATGCGGGCGGTCCGGTTGCTCGAAGTCAAGCTCGAATTCATGTCGCACCCGACGTTCGACGATGCCGACGCTCGCGAGAAGATCCTCGGCCCGATGCCCGACTCGCCCGATGGAAAGCCGCTCCGCCGGACCAAGGCCCCCAAGGGGCTCCCGCCGTACCTGACCAGCCTTTACGAGGTCCCCCTGCTCGCTCGCGAGCAAGAGGCCCATCTCTTTCGGAAGATGAACTACCTCCGGTTCCTGGCCAATCAGCTTCGCGAGTCGATCGAGCCCGCCAAGGCCCGGACGGCCGACCTCGATGAGGTCGAACGGCTCCAGGACGAGGCGCTCTCGGTCAAGAATCAGATCATCAGCGCGAATCTTCGGCTGGTCGTCTCGATCGCCAAGCGTCACGTCGGCCCGTCGAACGACTTCTTCCATCTGGTCTCCGACGGCAACATGAGCTTGATCCGCGCCGTCGAGAAATTCGACTACGCCCGGGGGAACAAGTTCAGCACGTACGCGAGCTGGGCGATCATGAAGAACTTCGCCCGGACCATCCCCGAAGAGAATTACCGGCGCGACCGCTTCGTGACCGGCCATGAAGAAATGTTCGAGGCCGCCGCCGACAACCGGACCGATGAACACGAATACGAGAATGCCCAGAAGCGGAACCAGGACGCGGTCAAGCGGATGCTCGGCCAGCTCGACGACCGCGAGCGGCTGATCATCATCAGTCGTTACGGGATCGATGGCGCTTCCGAGAAGACGCTCGAACAGCTCGGCAAGGAGCTGGGAATCACCAAGGAGCGCGTTCGGCAGGTCGAATCCAAGGCCCAGGAAAAGCTCCGCAAGATCGCCTGCGAGGAAAAGCTCGACCTGCCGATGTTCTGATCTTCTGATGTTCTGATCTTTCGAGTGGCATGCCCGATGTCGGACGCATGCCACTCGGCCGATTCGATTGGCTCAAGGTTTGGCGGATTCGGCTCGCTTCTTGCTGATCAACCGTTCGATCTCCTCGACCTGGACCGGGATCTCCTTCGACAGTTTCTCGATGCCGTCCCGAGTCGCCCGGTAGTCGTCCTCGATCCGGACGCCGAGCGACTCGCTACTCAGATAAAGACCCGGCTCGATGGTGAAGATCTCGCCGACGGCGATGGGCTTGCCGTTGTCCGCCACGTCATGCACGTCCATGCCGAGCTGGTGCCCCAGTCCGTGCAGGAAGAAGTGGTCCATGGTCTGTTCGGTGCCGTTCTCGTCCTTGGCCCGGAGCGGGTTGTTCCGGAAGATGTCGCGAACGATCTTGGTCAGGTCGGCCATCGTGCTCACGCCCGGCTTGAACTCATTCGCGGCGGCCGTCTGCGCGTCGAGAACCAGTTGGTAGACCTCGCGCTGGCGCGGCGAGAACTTGCCGCTGACGGGATAGGTCCGGGTGATGTCGGCAGTGTAGTTCTGGTATTCGCCGTCGATCTCGACGACGCAGAGGTCGCCATCTTCGAGAATTCGGTCGTTCTTGTCATAGTGGAGAACGGTGGAATTTGGTCCCGATCCCACGATCGAGGGGAAGCCGGGCCGTTTGGCACCTCCGGCGACAAACGCGCCGACGATGGCTCCTTCAAGCTGATATTCGAGAATTCCCGGCCGGATCTTGCGGATCACCTCGCGCTGGGCATCACCGGTGACGTCCACCGCTCGCCGGACCAGGGCGGCCTCGGCGTCGGACTTGGCCTTGCGCATCTCGTGGACCAGCGGCGCCACGTCGACAAACCGGCCGGCGGGGGCCCCTTCCCTGACGAACCGCGAGATCCGAGCCGCCGGAGTGTTCGAATTCGCTCGGGGATTCGGCTCGAAGAGATAGATCATTCCGCCCGGAGCCATCCCAGCCGCTCGGGGATCGCCGATCGCGCGAAACAGATCCGCGAGGAACGCGCCGGACGATTCGACCCATTTTTTCACTC
>JAJYCH010000138.1 GCA_021778575.1 Planctomycetota bacterium | reverse complement strand
GAAAACAGGCTAAGATATTAGAGCCGAGGAGCGCAAAAACTTCAACCAGCCCACTTTCTTTGCTACAGTCTCCAAAAAGAGGAGACATCCTAATAGAGGCCCGGCACGTTGGGTCGGCTGAAGATCACCTGGCGGAGTCGACCGTTCCGGGAGATCCGGAACCAGATCACCAGGCTCGCTCGGCGGGGGATCGGGTTCGCGGCGGTTGCTTGCACCAGGTCGGTCGGACGGTACTTGAGCGCCACGCAGTCGAGCCGGCGCCCCTGCGAGTACGTCCGGAGCGCGGCGGCTTCGAGACTCGCGAGATCGGCGAGCCAGGCGGGGTCGGCAACCTCTCGCGCCAGCCAGCGGGCGAAGGTCACCGCGTCGTCGCGGTGCTTCTTGATCCCTGCCGGGACGAAGTTCGCAGCGTGTTGACGAAAGAGCCGGGCGAATCGGTCGGGGCCGAGCGCTCGAACCGTCAGCGGCAGGAGCGATTCCACTTCACCCCGGCGTTTACCGATCAACGAGCCGGCGAACCCGGTGATCGGCCCGGGCGTCAGTTCCTCGAACGACCGGCGCTCGTCGAAGCTCAGGCCGAACTCGGTGGCGACGGCCACCGGGTCACTCGCGAACCGAGCCCGGAGCGCCGGGTCGGTCGAGAGTCGGGCCAGGAACTTCTGCGACTCCGCTAAGCCCATCGCCCGTGAGCCTTCATGATGCTTCGAGCGCGGTCGACCTCGTCGAGAAGCTCACCCAGCGGCGGGAGGTCGTCGTCCCGTTCGAGGATGATCCCCTTGACCGGAGCCCGACCGACCACCTCTTCGAGCAACGCCCAGACCTCCGGAGGCGCGGGCCGGGCGTGGCTGTCGATCAGTTCGCCGTCGTGCCACTCCCCTCCGGCGAAGTGAAGCTGGACCACTCGATCGAGCGGAAGCTGGTCGAGAACCTCCGACGGGTCGAACCCGTGGTTGACCGCGTTGGTGTACAGGTTGGTCACGTCGAGCAAGAGCCCGCAGCCGGTCCGTCGCGTCAACTCGGCCAGGAACGCCCCTTCGCCCATCTCGCGACCGGGCAGCGGAATGGTGTAGGTGATGTTCTCGACAATCAAAGGGACGTCGATCTGTCGAGTCGCCTCGGCGATGTTGGCGGCGAGGACGTCCAGGGCCTCGGTCGAGAACGGGACCGGAGCCAGGTGACCGATCTCGACCCCACCGGCTCGGGTAAACGCGACATGCTCGCTCCACCACGGCGGGTTCAACCGGGCCACCAGCGCCGCGAACTTGCCGAGATAGTCCGGGTCAAGCCCCTCGGCGCTGCCCAGCGAGAGGTTCAAACCGTGAGGGATCAGCCGGAAGTGATCGGCCAGGAGCGCCAGCTCTCGCTCTTTCTCGGGCGAGGTCTCCAGGTAGTGGTCGGCCGTGATTTCGAGAAAATCCACCCGGTCGCGAGCCAGAAAGAGACCCGCGCGAAACGGTGGACGAAACCCCAGGCCCACCCCGAGCGCCGGAAGCTGGGCCAGTATCGGTTGAGCTTCGGCAGTCAGTGGTGGCGTTGTCATGGATGGTTCCTGGTCCCAGGAGCAAACGTCGAGGGTCAACCGCCACAACCACCACATCCACCGCCGCCGCAACCTCCTCCGCCGCAACCGCCTCCGCCACCGGCGGCAGCTCCTCCGCAACCACCGACGTACCCGCCGCAACCTCCGGACGACTGGGCGGCGGCGGTCCGGAACAGCGTCGGAGCGTAAGCAAACGGAGTTCCGACAAGCGCAGAGACTCCGAAGATGGCCGGAACGAGGACGAACGCCGGGTCATACGGGGCGGTTTCCTCGGCTTCGGCCAGACGCGGCTTGAGCCCCTCGAACGCGTCGCGGAGCCTCGCCACGTAATCCCTACCGCGACGGGTCAACCGAGGGACCGAGCAAGTGAACGCCAGCGCGATCAGCCCGACGACCGCCATCAGCACCAGGAACGCCACATTATGTTTCCCCTTGGCGATCGCGACGGCGAACTTGAAACCGCCGAACGCCAGGATCATCAACGCCCCGCTCAGCCAGAACCGCCAGGCGGCACTGACCTGATCGGGACCGGTGATCAACTGATCCTCGCGGAGCTTCTCGACCAGCACTCCGGTCCCGCCCTTGATCCGACTGGACAGACCACCCGATTTGAACAGGTATTCCGGCTTGGACGAGTGCTGGAAGAAGTCAAAGACGTCGCGCTCGATCGGCCTCAACTGCGCCAGGTCCGGGTGGTCGGCCACCTGGCTGATTCGAGAGTCCGTCACGGTCCCGAGCTTGGCGGGAGTCGTTTCAATCTGGAGATAACCGCGACGGATCAGGTCAAAGACGAGCAACCGGGTCACCTCGTTCTCGCCCCCTCGGAGATAGGCGATCTCCACCGGGTCGGGTTTGGTCGGAATCGGCTCGGGACCAAGTTCAAGGCTATGATCCGCTCGCGACTTCCGCCAGATTGCCTCGACGATCACCAGGGCGATCACACCGGCATAGAGCCCCAGAAAAAGTGGTCCCGGCAACTCGGAGATCGGGTTCTCGAATAACCAGTTCATGGGAGAGACCTCCATCCAGACCTCGAACGTTCCGGCTTGATTTATCGTGGATTCGTCGATCACGACCAAATATTATTCGATGAACCGCCAACACTGCCGGGTGCTGGTTGCGATTCGGCATTCTTTTCTGACTCTTCACAAACTCTTCAAGAACGCGACCAGGTCGGCGACCTCGGCGGTCGACCAGACCGCCGCCCGAGGGTGCCGGTGTTCGAGGAAGACGTCGGACAACCGAGCGGCCCGGCCATCGTGGAGGTACGGCGGACGGTCGGCAACACCTCGAAGCGATGGCGGGTTGAACTGGCGGTTGCCGACCGCATCGACCAGGCCGACGTCGAACCGGCCTTCACTCGTGAAGTCGGGCGGGGCGTGACAATCGGCGCATTTGCGGGTCTGAAACAGAGCCTGGCCGCGACCGACGGCATCGGCGGCAAGGATCGACCGCGACCTCGGTGGCGGGAGCGACCGGAGATAGGCTGTCAGGTCGTCGACTTCGGTGTCGGACGGAGCCTGGCCGCTCATCGTGGACTCGATCGACTTACGGACCTGATCGTCGAGCTTCAAGGAGGTGCCGAGCCAGCCCCAGGGGCCGGTCGAGCCGACCCCGAGGAGCGAGCTGACCCGCTTCGGCGCTCCGAATCCGCCGTCGGTCAGCGTGTCGGCGACCTGACCGTTGTCGCGACCGTCGGTGTGGCAGCTCTGACAGCTCATCCAGCCGTCGTGTGACAGCCGGGCGTCAAAAAACAACCGTTCGCCGCGCTCGACAGGCCCGGCCTCGGGTCGAGCCCCCAGGGCGATCGTCCGGAGCCTCGACGCCGTCGCGACATCCACCACCGAGATCGTGTCGTCAAACGTATCAGCCACGTAAACCAGCGCCCCGTCGTGACTCACATCCAGCGACGACGGACCGAGACCGACGGGAACTCGCCGGGCCAGATAGGAACGCGAATCACTCACCAGCGCGATTTCGTGAACACCCGATAGCGCGATGATCGGCTTTCCCGAACCGTCGAACGCGATCGCCCCCGGATCGCCGGCCGCCTGACCGGTCCGACCCAGGTCGATCAGCCTCGAACCACGAAGGAGGTCACCATCCGACTTCAAGACCGAGTCGATCGCCAGAATCCGGAGGTGGTTGCCGATCAGCGAGCCCCAGTGGACATCCTCGAACGTCGCCTTCGCCAGCTTGCTCAAGGTCTGGTGAGCGACGACCAGCGACCGACCGTCCGGGCTCAACGCCAGCCCCCGGATATTGTGCGCGGGGATCGACCGGACCGAACTGGGAACATCGCGAGCGAGGTCGACGACCGCGATCTGACCGCCCCGGGCATCGGCCGCCGCCACCACCGAACCCCGAACCGCCCAGGCCAGCAACATCGGTCCGAACGGTAGAGGAATGGCCCGGCTCAGAGGTTTGTCGGATTGTCCGTCCAAAGCAACAATCGTGATCTGATGCGAGAGCGTCGAGCTGACGACGGCGGTCGAACCATCGGGGGTAACCAGAACAGCGACCGGGGCGGCCTCGACAGCGATCCGCCGCTCGATCGCGACGCCCGAGTCTTCAAGCTTGAGCACGATCAGCGTGTCCCCCGCGCGATCGACGGCCAGAAGTCGCCCGTCGGGCAAGAGCGCCAGATCGACAATTTCGCGACCGATGTCCTGCTCGGAGACGACCCGTCCGGTGGCGCGGTCGACCACCGAGAGACTCCCACTCCGGCGATTCGCGACCAGGAGCCGCGCCCCATCGGCCGAGAGCACCAGCTTGCTCGGCTGGCGGAACCGCCTCTCGCCCGCCTTCGACAGCAGATCCTCCCCGCGCAAACCGCCGGGAACCAGACCCACGACCAGACCGGTGATTGCCACAATGCGAATCATCCACATAAGCCGATCTCTCCGTTTGATCGATCGAAGAGTTACTTCGCGGGTGATTCGAGCGCTTTTTCAAGGATCTCGCGGGCCCGGGCGAGTTTGGGCTCGAAGCTCATGTCCGTCGGAGCCGCTGTCAGGTTGAGGGAATTCGCGAGGTTTTTCAGCGCTTTCTGGTAAGCGGCCGAGATGTCGCTGTTCTCTTTCGCTCGCCACAACGAATCAATTTGCTCCATCGCTTCAAGCACCGCCTTGCGATCGCTTGCGCTGAGCGATGCCAGACGGTCTCGGCCGGTCGCGATCGGAACCAACGACCGACCGTCACCGCGTTCGAGCCGACCGCCGAGCATCTGGACCGACCAGTCGCTGATGTTCAGGGCAACGATTTCCTTGATCAGCGGGTCGTTCCGGACGAGTTCGCCGCCCAGAATCGTGGCTCGCTGATTGTCGCTCAGGGCGAGAGCGAGCCAGGCCACCTCGGCGACCGAGACCTGGCCGGTCATGACGACCATCGGCCATCCCCGGAACAGGGCGTCGGGCTCGGCCTGGATCACCCGGACCCCCTCGCTCGACGCGACCCGACCAATCACCCCGCCATCGAGCAAGGCGTCGGCCAGGAGAACCGTGGGGTGAAAGCCCGCCGAGCGAACCTCGCCAAGATCGAGGACCAGCGCCTTGACTCCGTCGCTCTCCAGTTGCTCGGCGACGACCCGAAGCTCGCGGGGCGTGCTTCCCGAAATCTCGTTGATCTTGATATATCCAATCGGCGATTTCTCATCGAGCCGGTACAACCAGCGTTTGTCTGCCAGGCGGGTCCGGCCTTCGATGGTCGCCTGGGGCAAGCGGCTCCGTCGCAAGGCTTTGGTCTGGACCTCGCCGGTCGAGGGGCGGCTAAATTTGACGCTGACGTCGGTTCCTTCGGGACCTCGGAGCCGGTCGACGACCTTCACCAGCGGCATCCCCAGGGCCGAGACACCGTCGATCTCCTCGATCAGGTCGCCCGCCTTGAGCCCCGCGAGGTCGGCTGGCCCGCCTTCGAGAATCTGGTTGAACGATGGCTTGCGCGCCGTGTCTTCAAACGAAAGCGCGACCTGGATGCCGACGTAAAGGTTAGCCTCCATCGACTCGGTCACCTTGCGCTCCTTGGCCGAGAGCAGAAACGGCGAACCTTTGACCGAGCCGAGCAGACCGGTGAGGAATGCTTCTTCGCGAGCCTCGGGATCGGTGAATTTCGACCGAGGGCCGACCTCGGCCAGGAGCGCCGCGAGTTGACCGGGATTGGTCAGATTGGAGACGCGCCAGGCCAGTCGTTCGCCCATCCGCTCGTTGGGTTTCTGACCGTCGAGAATCGCCGTGATCCCGGCCAGGAGCATTTCCTGGCGAGTCGGCGGATCAAAATGACGAGCGAGTATCGCGTCGGTGGCGGCCCAGGCCAGCTCGGCGATTTCGGGGCGAGGAGCGTCGGCGAAATCGGTCGATCCCAGGACACCCGAGCCGAAGCTCAGGCCAAGAATCAAAACGGGCGAAATTTTCATGGCGAAGTCTCCTCACGCCGCGATCTCGGTCGGATCTTGTCGTTCCGAGGGTAATGCAGGCCAGCGCGACAATCAAGAATTCCCGCCAAGCCGACCCTCGGGGTTTCCCTCGCGACTCGGGTGCGCCCCTACCATTGGCGCTGGAGTTTGCTTAGACTGACTGGTGAAAAGGGACGCCGGATGGATGCGACCCGAGGGAGCGCCGCCCGTTGCCACGACGGCCTTTTGAGCTTGCCACACGATGTCCACCACGATTGCCGCGTCCTCGCGGCTTCATGATCGCCTCCGGCGCGAGACGACGGCCGAGGTTCGGTTTGACGACCCCAGCCGCTGGCTTTATGCCACCGATGCCAGCCTTTATCAGATCGAGCCGGTCGGCGTCGTGCTGCCCCGGACCGTCGAGGATCTGGCGGCGTCGGTCCGGATCGCCGCCGAACTGGGAGTCCCGGTCGTCCCCCGAGGCGCGGCCACTAGCCTGTCGGGCCAGACCATCGGCGAGGGGTTGATTCTCGACCTGTCGAAGTACCTCAACCGCGTGGGGATCGTCGATCGCGACCGGATGACGGTGAAGGTCGAACCGGGGGTCGTGCTCGACCGGCTCAACGCCCACCTCCGGCCGCTGGGCTTGATGTTCGGCCCGGACGTCTCGACCAGCGACCGAGCGACGCTCGGCGGGATGATCGGCAACAACTCGGCGGGCGCGCGGTCGCTCAAGTACGGCAAGACGGTCGACCATGTCCGGTCGCTCGACGTGATTCTCGACGATGGCACGCTCGCGACGTTCGGCCCGGTCGCTCCGGCCGACCTGGAAGCCGCCTGTTCGCGTAAAGATCGGTCGGGACGCCTGCACGCGAGCGTCCGCGAGATCGTTTTACGTCATCAGGACGCGATATCCGCCCGATTTCCAAGGATTTTACGCCGGGTGAGCGGATACAACCTCGACGAGTTCGTACCGGGCTTGCCGGTCCGGGCTCCGGGCTGGGTCGATGATCCCTGGGCGTTCAACCTGGCCCGGTTGATCGTCGGTTCGGAGGGGACGCTGGCGGTGATTGCCGGGGCCGAGGTCAAGGTCGTGCCGATCCCGCCGGCTCAGGGGCTGGTGATCCTCTCGTTCCGGACGATCCCCGCGGC
The DNA here is from genome assembly GCA_021778575.1 of Planctomycetota bacterium. Lineage (GTDB taxonomy): Bacteria > Planctomycetota > Planctomycetia > Isosphaerales > Isosphaeraceae > Tundrisphaera. The sequence continues at coordinate 1,734 of JAJYCH010000138.1, read as the reverse complement.
GCTCGACCGGCTGGCGGAGATCATCGCGACCGGCCCGGCGGCCGTCGAGATGGTCGACCGGATGATGCTTGATCTTGCCGCGAGCAACCCTGATTACGCGAGGAGCCTGAGCTTCGCCGAAGGACGGCCCGCCGCCGTCCTCGCCGCGCAGTTCTATGCCGATTCGGCCGAGGAACTGGCCGACCGGGCCGAGGAACTGGCCCGCAAGTTCCAAGGGACACCCGACGTCCTGGGCGTCCGCACGAGCCTGACTGAATCGGCCAAGGACGACTTCTGGAAGATCCGCAAGGCGGGTGTCTCGCTGCTGATGGGGATGGTCGGCGATTCCAAGCCAGTCGCGTTTGTCGAGGATACCGCCGTCGATCCCCGGCACCTTCCCGCCTTTTACGACCGGTTCGCCGCGATCCTGGCGCGTCATGGCACGGTGGGGGCGTGCTATGGCCACGCCGACGTCGGCTGTTTGCACATCAGGCCGGTGATCAACGTGAAGACCGAGGCCGGGGTCGAGACCTTGCGGTCGATCTCGCGCGAGGTCTCCGACCTGGTCGTCGAGTACGGCGGCTCGATGAGCGGCGAGCACGGCGACGGCCTGGCCCGGAGCGGTTGGAATGCCAAGCTGTTCGGCCCGGAAGTCTACTCGGCGTTCGAGGAGATCAAGGCGGCGTTCGACCCCAACGACCGGATGAACCCGGGCAAGGTCGTGGCCGCGCCCGATCCAGGGGCGAGCCTCCGGATCGGCCCGGAAACGCACGTCCACGAGCCCGACCGGACTCTGTTCGACTTCGACGGGCAGGGGGGGTTCGCCCGCGCCGTCGAGATGTGCTCGGGCGTCGGTGCCTGCCGGAAAAACGGCGGCGGGACGATGTGCCCGAGCTACATGATCACCCTCGACGAGAAAGACACGACCCGAGCCCGGGCCAACACCCTCCGGCTGGTGATGGCCGGCGAGATCGCCGCCGACGGCCTGGTCAGCGACGCGCTCGACGAGTCGCTCGACCTCTGCCTCCAGTGCAAGGCCTGCAAGACCGAATGCCCGTCGAATGTCGACATGGCCAAGCTCAAGGCCGAATATCTTTATCAGAAATACCAGACCCAGCCGGTGCCGTTCGGCTCGCTGTTGATGGGCCACATCCATCAGTTGAGCCGGCTCGGTTCAGCGACCGCGCCAATCGCGAATGCGACGCTGGCGAATCCCGGCTTCCAGTGGCTCCTCGAAAAAGTCGCCAAGATCGACCGCCGGCGGACCTTGCCCACCTTCGCGTTCGACAATCTCCGGCGCTGGTTCAAGCGTCATCGGCCCGACCCGAGAGCGGGAGCCCGAGGCACGGTCATCCTGGTGGACGACTGCTTCACCACGTACAACAATCCTCAGGTCGGCCGGGCGGCGGTGAAAGTGCTCGAAGCGGGCGGCTACCGGGTCGAACTGGCGGGGCTGGGCTGTTGCGGTCGGCCGGCGATCTCGAAGGGGTTGCTCGGCCTGGCCCGCGAACTGGCGGCCGAGAACGTCGCCCGGCTCGTCGGACACGCCCGGAACGGAACGCCGATCCTGGGGTGCGAGCCAAGCTGCGTTCTGACCTTGGTCGACGAGTATCGCGACTTCCGGCTCGGCCCCGACGCCGACCTCGTCGCGTCGGCTTCGAGGATGGTCGAGTCGTTCGTCGCCGATCGATCGGCGATGCCCGACCTGCCGCTGAAGCCATCGACCGAGAAGGTCTTGCTGCACGGCCACTGTCA
>JAJYCH010000137.1 GCA_021778575.1 Planctomycetota bacterium | reverse complement strand
ACCGCGTGTTCGACCAGAAAATGGGGGCACATGGGTTGCCGTTGATCGGTCCCGGCGACTGGAACGACGGCCTCGACGAGATCGGCAGCCAGGGGCGCGGCGAGAGTATCTGGCTCGGCTTTTTCCTCTATTACATCCTCGAACGGATGGCCCCGATCGTTGGCCGCAAGGAAGGCGACGCCCGCCAGGACCACTACCTCGGCAAGCTCCGAGAACTGGGCGAGGCGCTGGAATCGACCTGGCGTGACGACCGTTATCTCCGGGCGATCCACGATGACGGGACCGAGATCGGCGTCAAGGGCTCGGGCGTCTGGGAGATCGACGCGCTCACCGCCGCCTGGGCGGTGATGGCCGGGATCAACCCCGGTCGAGGCCGGACCGTGTTCGAGACAGCGCTCAGCGTCCTGGAGAAAGAAACAACGATTCTTCTGGGCTGGCCGTCATTGAGCGAGGACACGAAACCTTATCTTGGCCGGAGTTCCGCCTATCCCGAAGGGGTCCGCGAGAACGGCATGTATTGCCACGGCGTCCAGTGGCTTGTCGGCGCGGCGAACCTGCTCGCGAACGAGTCGTCCCGCGACGGTCGGCTCGACGATGCCCGCCATTATCGTGAGACCGCCTATCGGCTCTGGCGGAAGATCTCGCCGCTCGACCATGTAGGTTCCGACCAGGAGGAGACCTACGGCGGCCAGCCCAATAAACAGTCGGCCGACATGGTGACGACCTTCGACCCGGGCCGGATGATCTGGCACGGCTACACCGGGGCCGCCGGCTGGATGTTCCGCCAGGCGATCGAGGGGGTTCTGGGCTATCGCCTGATCGATGGCAAGGTCGTCCTTCCCGTGGAGTCGGCATCCACGCCCCTGGAACTGGGCGACGTCCAGGTCTCGCGCCAGGTCGAGACCAGTCCGCTGCCGCAGCCGGTATTCTTGCAAGTCGAAGTGTGATAGCGATACCCACGGGAATCCGCAGGAGCGCGGAGCCCTGACAACGCGTAAACCACGGAACAACCACCTTCGCCTGCCGCGATATCGAGGGCTTCGCCGATGGAGATGCACAAGAAACGGCTCGGGCTCCTGGGGCTCGTGCTGGCCGGGCTCGGCTTCGGTCAATCGGCCCCTTCGGGACCAGCCACGGCCCCGACGATTCCGGCCGAACATCCCCACGCCCGGCTCTTGCTCGATAATGCCCTGAATTATCTGGCGCCTGCCAACAAGATGGTCGACCCGGTCTCTGGCTATCCCTTTGAAGGGTGGAACAACGATCCGTCGAAGGGGCTGTTTCTCCGGTCGTTCACGCAGCTCACCGCGATCGGTCAGTGGATGGAACTGCTTGCCGACGTCGCCGCCGGTCAGGTCGAAACGTCGCACCTCTCCTGCGACCAGGCCCTGAAGGACCTTGCTCACCTGGTCCAGACGCTCCGCCAGGATCAGGCCAATCCGGCGCTTTCGGCCAGGGGGTTGATCGGCAATTTTCTCGATCTTGCCACCGGCAAGCGGCTGGGTCCTCTGGCGTCGAATATCGACAAGGCCAAAATTCTCGATGCGTTTGGTCCTGCCCGCGGCGAGGCGCTCTGGAATGCCTTGAAGACGGCCGGCTGGATCGCTCCCCGGCTCGACGGTCTGGAGGCCGATATCACCCGAGGGGCGAAGTACGGCTACGAGCATTTCGAAGGCCCGCTCGCCCCGTTTGCCGACGAGCCGACCCGTCAAAAGCTGATGAGTCTGCTCGACACCCGGGTCGTCATGCTGATCTTCGGCGATAACTCGAACCTCTCGGCCTCCGTCGCCAAGACGATTGGCGCGTTGCTCGTGCCGACGCTTCGGGACAATCCCGAAGTCGTGACGATCCGGGCGGAACTGGAACGATTTCTCGAAAATCAGAGCCCCGGATATCAGCAACTCTATGATCCGAAGTCGGGGCTATTTTACTTCGGCTTCGACGCGACTCGCAACCGCATGTTCGGCTGGGATGACCTGCAAGGCAAGCGGGTGATCGGCCACATGGATTACCTCGTCAACGAGTTCCGTGGCCCCGCCACCTTCATCGCCGCGCGCTATGGGCTACCCGTCGATGCGGTCAAAAATCTTGGATTCAAGATGAAGTCCTACGTCACCGCTGACGGTCGGACGCTCTACACGCTCGCCCCCTGGGAAGGCTCGGCGTTCCAGGCGCTGGGGCTGAGTCTCAGTCTTGGCGAGCTGGAGCGGCCAAGCTGGCGGACACAGCTCAGGAACGTCGTCGCCATCGAGATCGATTTCGCCTCGAAGAACGGCTTGCCCGGCTTCCTCTCCGAGTCGTACACCGGCGACGCGAGCCAGTACACCGGGAGCGTCGGGATTCCTGAGATCACCGTTTCCCCTCGACCGAGGATCACCACCGCCGCTTCGCTCTATACCCTGGGCGTGGCTTATTCGATCGCCCCGGCCGAGATGGAAGCGTTCCTGAAAGCGAACTGGACGACTATTGCCGGATTGTTCACCGATCATGGTCCGTGGGAGGGGTACAACATCGCCCGGCACGAACCGATCCGCTTTCAGACCACGGCTCATACACTTGCGTTGATCCTCGGTCTGATCGGCCAGGGTTCGGCGAACATGGAGCGCTATCTCGCCTCGAAGAAACTGAGTGGGCGGCTCGACACATTCTTCAAAATTGGTCCCGGCGTCGATCTGTTGTCGACTGCCGAAACCTTTGCGTGGACGGCGAAGAACTTCACGCTCAGCTCCGGCAAAGACTCGGCTGGTTTTCATGTCAAAGGGGATCAACTGCCGCTCTTCGGAGTCGCCTTCGTTCCGCAACGATCAACCGGCGTCAACCTGTCGGGAGGGATGCTCACCCTCCGTTATCGATCGGGAGGAATTCTCGACCCGGTGACGATCGAGATCAAGCCCGAGAAACCACTGACGGATGACTCGGACTTGATTTCTCGGGTGATCTTCGCACGTCTGGAGCCGGGCGAACACGAGATCGTCGTCCCGCTGCCCGCCACGCCGGGACTGGAACAGATCAAGGAAGTGGTGATCTATCACGAGGGTCGAACAAAAGGGCCGATTGACGTGACGATCACGCACCTGTCGGTGGTGCCGATTCGTTCCAAGTAATCAGGAATTCCTGCCCTACAGTGTGATCTTCGATTTTCTCGTTATCCCACGTCGATTCGTAGGGTCGGTCGAGCGTCAGCGAAGTCGCACCGATGCTCGGAATCGATCCAGATCCATGAGAAGTCCCCGGGAGGCAGAGCTCCGCCCACCACGTTTTGAATCTTATGGTGGAAAGTCGCCGGAAGCTGGTTTCAGATCCAGTCGACCGAGACTTGATCAAGCATGGTCAGTCCCGATGATCGAACCCGTCGTCGCCCCGGTAACCCGCAGCTTTGAACTCGGCTTCGTTGGTTCGCCAGAGTATCCATCCGAGTAGAATGCCTTGAAGCGCACCGCCGACCGTTTTAATGACATAGGCAGACGTGCGAGGAGGGTCACTTTCTATCGCATTCATTGTCACCACGGTCAGGAAAAAACCGATGCCGAACATCAAAACCATTCCACCGATGAATCTCGTCGGGCCACCCCTCCGAATCTCAGCCCAATCCATCATCGGATTCGTGATGCCGACTTCAGCCAGAATGGCATGACAACGCGGGCACGCGTCTCCCTTTTCCTCCGGGAGACGCGTGCGACACCGCTTGCAACGCCATTTCTGATCGAGCCTGGCCATCGTACTCGATCCTGCGTGGCCACAAATAAAAGAAGATGGTGGGCCGAGCCCACCCAACGGGAGACTGTTTTGATCCATCCTCAAACCACGGTCGGGACCTCAAATCCCTGGCGGTACTTCCGGGTCAGCAGGGCGTCGGCCTGGGCGTCGTCGACGAATGACTCGGTCGAGGGGTTGATGTGCAGCTTCCGGCCGAGCTTGTAGGCGATGTTGCCGAGGTGGCAGTAGGCGCTCGACAGGTGGCCTTCCTCGATGTCGGCGTTCAGCGACTTCGCGTCGCGGCTCCGGACCGCCTGGAGGAAGTTGGCGAAGTGGTCGCCGCCGCCCTTGCCGCCGGGGCCTTTTTCGAGCTTCGGGCCGAGGTAGGCTTGCCAGTCGGTATAACTGGTGATCGCCAGAACCCCTTCGGTCCCGTAGAAGATGTCGCCGATCTTGACCCCGAGCTCGTCGTTGGTCGGCAGGCCACGGACCTCGAACTGGAGGAGGGCGTCGTCGAACTCGAAGTCGGTGGTCAGGGTATTCGGGGTTTCGCCGTCGTCCTTGTAGCCGAAGCGGCCACCGGCGGACATGACGGTCTTGGGAAACTCCATCTTGCCCAGGCCCCAGCGGGCCAGGTCCATCTGGTGGATTCCCTGGTTACCGAGGTCGCCGTTGCCGGTGTTCCAGACCCAGTGCCAGTTGTAGTGGAGCTTGTTGGGGTTGAACGGCTTCAGCTCGGCCGGACCGGTCCAGAGGTCGTAATCGAGCCCTTCGGGCACCGGACCGTCGGGCTTGTGGCCGATCGAGCCTCTGGGCTTGTAGCAAAGACCCTTGGCCATGTAGATCTGGCCGAGCTTGCCCGAGTGGAGGAACGCCATCGCGTCCTGGATGCCCTTCTGGCTCCGGCACTGGGTTCCGGTCTGGACGATCTTGTTGTACTTCCGCGCGGCCTCGACGGCCTTCCGCCCCTCGAAGATGTTGTGGCTGACCGGCTTCTCGACGTAAACATCCTTGCCCGCCTGACAGGCCCAGATCGCGGCGAGTGAGTGCCAGTGGTTCGGCGTGGCGATCGAAACGGCGTCGATCTCGGGGTCGTCCATGACTTTCCGGAGGTCTTGAACGTATTTCGGCTCGGAGCCGTAAACGAGGTTGATCGCCCTGGTCGCCGGGCCGATGACTCGCTTGTCGACGTCGCAGATCGTCGTGATCCGGGCGTCCTTGAGCTTCAGGTACGAGGCAACGTGCTCCATCCCTCGCCCCTTGACGCCGATGACCGCCACGCGGATCTGGTCGTTCGGGCCAACCTTTTTCGAGTCCTTCGCGGGCTGAGCGGCGGGTTCCTCGGCCCGAGCACGGGTCGCGGCGACCTCGAACGCGGACAGGCTGGCCGCCAGCGCGGCCGAATTCTGGAGGAATTGGCGACGGTCGATCGGAGTCATGGCGACAGGTCTCCTGGGTCCGAGGAAGTCGAGTTCGTCAGGCGAGAGGGAAGGTTTTGTTTATCAGACCTTCAACCAGCGGCGGCGTCAAGTGTTTGTCGCTGAGGTCCGATGGATCAGTCTCGCCTCGATCCCGATAAACGGACTTGCCCCGCCGAACCCGGAGTATCGACGGGGCAAGTTGTTGCATCGCGGTATCGAATGCACTCAGACGATCATTTGCCGCCGGTCAGTTCCTTGACTAGCGTGTCGGCCTTGTAGATGGTCCGGAGGGCTTCGAGCATCGCTCGCGAGTCGACGGACACGGCGCGGGCGAGCCGGTCGTCGTAGGCGAAGTCGAGGACGAGCGAGTCGATATTGCCGTCGAAGATCAGCCCGACGACCTCGTTATCGCGGTTGACGACGGGGCTCCCGGAGTTGCCGCCGATGATGTCGGCCGTCGAGATGAAGTTGAACGGCGTGTCGAGCCGAAGCCGACGCTCCTTCTTCGCCTCGATCCAGCTCGGCGGGAGTTGATATGGCGGCTTGTCGCCATGAGCCTTGGCGTGCTCGAAGGCTCCGCCGATCGTGGTATAGGCCGGGATGATCTTGCCGTTCTGTTCGAGGCCCTTGACCGTCCCGTAGGCCAGGCGGAGGGTGAACGTGGCGTCGGGATAAGTGGACTCGCCGAGTTCGGAGAAGCGGGCCTTGGCGATCAGACCGTACTGGACCGAATCGATCGCCTCGACCTGGTCCTCGAACTGCTTGCGGAGCTTCCGGGCGTCGGCATCGACGGCCAGGGCGAGCTTGATCATCGGGTCGTCGCTGGCCTCGATCGCCTTCATTCCGCCTTCGGCCAGGGCCTTGCGGACCTTGACGCTTCCCAGACTGGTGCCGTCGATCAGCTCGGCGGCGGCCTGTTCGGGCGACCGACCACGGAGAATCCGGGCGAGCATCGGGTCGTTGGGCATCGTCTTCTTCCAGAAGGCGAACGACCGGGCGAGCTTGTGCTTCTCGAATTCGGGATAGGTTGGCGCTTCGGAGAACAGTTCGAGTTCGAGCGACTCCATGCCCGACTCGCGATATTCGCGGAGCCGTTCGGCGTTCGGCTTGGCCCGCTCGGCGGCCAGACGGACCAGCGTCCGGGCGACCCCGAAGAAGTGCGAGTCAAACCCGTAGCCTCGTTCGAGGAAGCTGAACGGCTGGAGGATCTCGGCCGAGATTTTCTTGGACGCGGCGATCTTGTCCCAGGCGGCGGCGAACGCGGCCTTGCGGGTGGGATCGGCCTCGATCTTGGCTCGCAGCGCCTTTTCCTCGGCGGCCTTCCGAGCCATCAGCGCCGGGTCGTTCAACCCCTTGAAGCCCCCCTCGCGGGCCTTCCGGCTATTCTGGATGCCAAACAGATCCTCATGCGACTGGCGATCCTGCTCGGGGCCGAGCTTGCCGTATTCGAGCAAACCAGCCTCGCGGTCGTGGAGCATTTCGAGGAGGAGCGGGAAGCTGTGGTCGCGGAGATATTCGAGGTGGGCCAGCGTGTTCAACCGGCTGGTCCGTCCCGGGTGCCCGGCGACGAACGTCAGGTCCCCTTCCTTCGATCCGTTCGGGCTCCACTTGAGATAATGCTTGGGCTGGACCGGCTTGCCGTTCTCGTAGGCGCGGAAGAGGCAAAGGTCCAGATCGTAGCGGGGGTACTCGAAGTTATCGGGGTCGCCGCCGAAGAAGGCGATGTCGAATTCGGGGGCGAAGACGAGGCGAACGTCGGTGTACTTCTTGAAGGTGTAGAGGACGTACTTGCCCCCTTGATAGAGGGTGACGACGTCGCTCCGGAGCCCGGTCTTGTCGAGCGATTCCTTCTCGATCCGGGCCATCGCGCCTCGGCGGGCGACGTTGGCCTCGGCGTCACCCAGTTCCGCCAGAATGCCGTCGTTGACGATCTCGGTCACATCCTGGATGCCGACCAGGACGTTCAGTTCGAGGTCGGGAGCTTTGACCTCCTCGGCATACGTTTTGGCGTAGAAGCCGGTCTTGAGGTAGTCCTTCTCCTTCGTTCCCAGCTTCTGAAGCGTGTCGGCCCCGACGTGGTGATTGGTCATCACCAGCCCATCGGCCGAGACGAACGAGCCCGACCCGCCACTGTTGAACCGGACGGCCGACGACTGAAGGTGCTCCACCCAACCCGGCGGCGGCTCGAAGCCGTAGGTCTCCTTGAGATGTTTCAGGGGGAGCTTGTCGAACGTCCACATTCCTTCGTCGGCAAGCACGAGCCCTCCCGTCGCCAGTGCGACCAGCGCGGTGAAAACGACGATCCTACGCAGTGATTTCATGAGGCGAACTCCGTTCCGGGAGATATCAAAACTTGAGTGAATGGTTCGGTCAAGGGGCTGGGCAATCAAAGCTCTGAATCGCGCTGCTTGATGGCCGCCCCTTTGAAGAAGACTCCCAGGCCGCAGAGGAGCAGGATCAGGATCATGAATCCAAACGCTCCGAGGGACGGCCAGGGGCTCTCGGCCCAGGCTGCCGGAAGCAACTTGGCGGGCGATTCGATGGCTGCGGTTATCGCTGTCGGAGCCAGCGCCAGCATCGCGATCAAGATCCCGGCGATCGACCCGCCGGCGATGTAGCCGCTGGAGAGCAAGACGGCCGGGCTGGAGTCGGAATCTTCGGGCCTGGTTTTCTTGATCTTATCGACCGCCAGGCGGACCAGGCCGCCCACGAAGATCGGCATCGAGGTCGACAGCGGCAGGTAGACCCCGACCGCGAACGCCAGCGAGGGGACGAGCGAGAGCTGCATGAGAACTGCGATCAAGGCCCCCAGGATCACCAGTCCCCAAGGGAGCTTCTGCTTCATGATCCCGTCGATGATCAGGGCCATCAGTCGGGCTTTCGGTGCGTCGTATCTCGGGACCTCGGCGCCGGCGTCGTTCGTTTTCAGGCGGCCGTTGATAGCCGGGTCGATGAGGTAGACCGGCTTGCCGGTCGAATCGACCAGATACTTACCGACCTCCGCGCCCGGTTCGGGCTCGACGACCCACCAGACCTTGTATTCCTTGCCGTCGGGACCGATCTCGGAAGTTTTCAGATCCGCAAGATTGGGGGCCGAGATCGTCGGCAGGTTTTCGGCCTTGGCCGAAACGACCGTACCGGTCTGGTTGAGAATCAGCAGGACCGAACCGATCACGATCGCCGACGTCAGCGCGCCGACCAGAATCGCGAGCTGCTGCGATTTCGGCGTTGCGCCGACCAGATAGCCGGTCTTGAGGTCCTGCGAGGTCGTCCCGCCGTTCGACGCCGCCACGCAGACGATCCCGGCGATCGAGAGCGCGGCCACCCGGTATTCCGGTCCCACCCAACCCATCAGCCAGAAGACCAGGCAGGTCAGCAGCAAGGTCGCCACCGTCATCCCCGAGATCGGGTTCGACGACGAGCCGATCTCGCCGGTCAATCGGGACGAAACCGTCACGAACAGGAAGCCAAAGACGGCGATCATCAGCGCGCCGACCAATCGACCGGTGATGTTCAGATCGGACGGAAACAACCCGCTCACCGCGATCACCGCGACCAGGGCCGTCGAACCGACACCGACGATCCAGATCGGCAGATCGCGCTCGGTCCGTCCCGAGAGCTTCGTCTCGCCGGAACGCGCGATATCCCCCAGGCCCGACCGGAGCGAGCCCAGAATCAGCGGCAAGGCTTGCAGGAGGCTGATCAGTCCACCCGCAGCGACCGC
>JAJYCH010000136.1 GCA_021778575.1 Planctomycetota bacterium | reverse complement strand
CTACCCGAAAAAGCCCAGGCGATCATCACGCGGCTGCTGGCCGAACAACGCGATACCCAGGACTTCGTCGAGCAATTTCCCAAGCTCCTCAAGGAAAAGAAGTACGAGGAACTCCTTCAGCTCGTGACCCGGGTGAGCGGTCGGATTCGCCAGATCGACGCGATTCAACCGCAGCTCGACCAGATTCTGGCCGAGCCCGAGGCGATCGATTCGGTTCTCGACACCGGCCTGAAAATGCTCGCGAGCAACCCGCCGACCCTGGAGATCGCCGAAGGCTTTTCGATCCTCAAGAAGATCGCGCTCGACGCCCAGAAGTACGATAAGCTCGTCGAGTTGCTCCGCTGGTCGATGAAGCAGGTCCAGAATCCCTTTGCCACCTACTGGGAAATCGTCCTGACCTACGAACAGGCCAAGAAGTACGACGATGCCGAAAACACCTGGAAAGAAATGATCGACCGGTTCCCCGACCAGCGGACCGCGCGGAGCCTGTCGCTCCTGGCCCGGATCCAGTCGGCCGGAAACAAGCTTGATACCGCGATCGAGACGGCTCGCGAAGCCTACAAGCTGGAACCGAACGATATCTTCGCACTCCAGTCAATCGCGAACCTGCTGATGCGAGCCGATAAGGCCGACGAAGCCGTGGCAATCCTCCAGGATCGTCTCAAGCAAGACCCGAATAACGCCGACGCCAGCCTGATCCTCGGCTCGATTCTGACCCGGGCTCACCGGACCGATCAGGCGATCGCGGTCTACAAAGGAATGATCGATCGATTCGCTAATAATGATGAGATCACCAAGCTCGCTCACAGTAGTTTGTCGATCGTCTACACCGAGATGAACGACTTCCCCAAGGCGGAGGCCGAGCTCGAAACAATCTTTGCGCGCGATCCCAATGATCCGGGTGTCAATAACGACCTCGGCTACCTCTATGCGGATCAGGGGAAAAACCTCGAAAAGGCCGAAGCGATGATCCGCAAGGCGGTTGAGGAAGAACCGAATAACTTCGCCTATCTCGACAGTCTCGGCTGGGTTCTCTTCAAGCGAGGCAAGTTCCAGGAAGCCCGGATTCCGCTCGAAAAAGCCCAGAGCGACCCCCGCGAGGACGCGACGCTTCCCGACCACCTGGGCGATGTTTACTTCCAGCTCCAGGAGCTTGGCAAGGCCAAGGCCGCCTGGGAGAAGGCGCTGAAGATCGCCACCGAATCGAAGCCGCCCGACAAGAAGCTGGGTGAGATCAAGAAGAAGCTCGAATCGCTCCAGAATTTCGTCCCCGCTCCCAAGCCCAAGACGGGCAACGCCCCTTGAAGCCAGGACAGAACAGGCGTAGGGTAAGCGGAACCTCGCGCGAGCCGGACCCGGTGGCGTAACCGCGATCGGGCTCGTCCGAGGCATGGCTCACACTGACGATAACCGCAGCCGACAGACCCGGAGTTGGATCGAGTTATGGCAGGGCATTCCCACTCAGCAAACATCGCGCATCGGAAAGGGGCCGTCGATGCCAAGCGAGGCAAGCTGTTCAGCAAGCTCTGCCGCAAAATTTACGTGGCCGCCAAGAACGGCGGGGCCGACCCCGCGATGAACCTCCCGCTCCGGTACGCGATCGACAAGGCCCGCTCCTATAGCTGTCCCAAAGACAACATCGAGCGCTCGATCAAGAAGGCGACCGGCGATCTGGGCGGTGAGAACTTTGTCGAGGTCGTCTACGAAGGCTACGGGCCAAACGGCGTGGCCGTCCTCTGCGAGGTCTTGACCGACAACCGCAACCGGACGGCCGGAGACTTGCGCAAGGCCTTCGAGGTCTGTGGCGGCAATCTGGGCTCGAACGGTTGCGTCAGCTACCTGTTCGAGTACAAGGGAATCTTCCTGATCGAGACCAAACACGTCGCCGAGGACGCCTTGATGGAAGTCGTCCTCGAAGCGGGAGCCGACGACCTCAAGAAGGTCGACGAATATTACGAGGTCACCTGCGACGCCAAGGCATTCGAGCAGGTCCGCAAGGCCCTCGAAGAGCACAAGATCGCCACCGAGAGCGCGGATACCAGCTACATCCCCGCCAATTACGTGACCCTCGACGTCGACAACGGCAAGCGGATGCTCCGTCTCCGTGACCTCCTCGAAGAAAACGAGGACGTCCAGAACACCTTCGACAACGCCGAGGTTCCCGAGGAATTGTTGCAGGATTGATGTCCGAGGGGAAAGTCTCGAATGAAAACGATCGAAACCGTGCTGAACGTAAACGAGCAGGGATTGGCGACAATCCAGATGCCGCCGGACGTGGTTCCCGGCACGCATCGTGTCGTGGTGGTGATTGAGGAGACGAAGCAAAAGCAGAGACCGTTAGACTACTCGTCTCACGAGATTGGAACATGGCCCTTCGGCCCTGAGGAGACATTCCGACGAGAGGATATGTATGGCGACGATGGGCGTTGAACTCACTTTTGTGGATACCAATATCCTGATCTACGCCAACGTCCCCATCTTGACTGAAAATGTGACGGCTCGGTTCCGGCTAGACGAACTCGTTGCGTTGGGAGCTCCACTCTGGATCAGCCGCCAGATACTTCGTGAGTATCTCGCAAGCTTGACCCGAATACAGTCCTTCACGAGTCCAATCACGCCGGCAGCTCTCACAGTAGATATCCGTCGCTTCGAGCGTCAATTTGAGATCGCCGAGGATGGTCCAGCCGTGACCATGCACCTCCTTGATCTCCTGAATCAGATCCCGATGGGTGGCAAACAAGTCCACGACGCCAACATCGTTGCCACGATGATCGCGCACGGACTCAAGCGATTATTGACCCATCACGTCGCCGACTTCCGTCGTTTCTCAGCCTGGATCGACGTGATTCCAATGATTCCCATCCCTTGAATCCGAGGGGGCCGAGATTTGGCCGATCATCCGCCCGGCCTGACACTCCGGTTCGAACGAGCCCTCCGTCTGGCCGCGACGGGCCATCGCGACCAGGTCCGCAAGGGGACCGGCATCCCTTATATCGAGCATCCCGTGGCCGTGGCTTTCATCCTCGATCGAGCCGGGTTCGATGAGGATCTAGTGATCGCGGGATTGCTTCACGATCTCGTCGAAGATACGGATGTGACCCTGGATCAGATTCGCCAGGAATTCGGGGGAGCGGTCGCTTTGATCGTCGGCGTTTGCTCGGAAGTGAAACTCGACGCCGAGGGAAACAAGCGTCCCTGGATCGACCGCAAGCGGGATCACCTGGCCGAAGTGATCCATGCGACGGATGAAGTCCGCGCCGTCGTTCTGGCGGATAAACTCCATAACCTGACCTGCATCAGGCTGGATCTGCTCGACGGAAATCCCGTCTGGGAGACGTTCAATGCGGGTCGCGATCAGGTTCTCTGGTACTATGGAGCGATGCTTGAAGCCTGCCGTTCCGAGGACGCCCGACTGGTCGGACTCCGTGACCAATGCTCGGCGCTTCTGGCCGACTTTTCCGCTCCGGAACGTTAAGCGGTGTACCCGGATTTTCTGGGGGGCGGACGGTTTGGTTCTCTGGAGTGCGAGAGCTTGCTCTCGCTTTGCTTCGTGGAGCTTGCTCCACGGTCTTTGTTGGGAAACCGTTGGCCAGGTCACTCAGGCTCGGAGCAAGCTCCGGTCGCCAGAGCGAGAGCAAGCTCTCGCACTCCAGAGAGAGGCTTCGTCGCGAAGTTTTAGGACAGGGCCGACCAAGAGCCCAAGAAAATCCGGGGACACCCACGTTGATTTCTCGAAAAGTCGGGCGCTAAAGACTTGATCGGTCGGACCGAGGTACCTATATTGGATTTGTCGGCCTGGATTCACCTCCGACCGACGCGGGCTGTGCGGAACGTGGCACAGCGAGATCAAGCTCCGTCTTGCTCGAGGCTGGACTCCCGCAGGACCGAGAAGGCCCTTATTGAATAGGAGGTGATCGCGTGTGTAGTGACAACCAGAGGCGGCTCGCCTAAGGGCGGCTGACGGGTTGCCCGTCGGGCAAGCCGCATCTTCTGCTTGATCTGAAAAGATCGCAGGGCCAGGCCCGATGGCTGTCGGGCCTGGCCTCATTCACCTCCGAAAGTTCCTGATATCTCTGGAGATCGATCGCGTTGTTCACGACCTTCGCCTCAACCCTGTTTAGCTCCTATCGTCGGTTCTGGTGGTTTACCAGAATCACCACGATCGGTCACCGGGCTGGGTGCGGAGTCTAACTTTCCGCGAGACGATCCCAGAAACAAGCCACCAAAGGCCCCGTGACCTGAAAAGGTTCGGGGCCTTTTTTCGTTGGTTCTCGTCGTTTTCTGTTGTTACTTGATCGATTGATTTTCCCCGACGCTCAACCATCGAGCCGGGTTCCCTGGAGGACGGGTTACCGTGATCGTTGTGATGAAGCCCGACGCAACCGCCGAGCAAGTCGACCACATGGTCGCTCACATCCAGAGCCTGGGCATGTCGCCCCAGGTTCTCGTCGGAACCCAGCGCACCGTGATCGCCGCCATCGGCGACGAGCGCCAGGGTCTGGCCGAAGTTCTTGAGCCCGGCGAAGGCGTCGACAAGGTCCTGCCCATCCTCGCCCCCTACAAGCGAGCCTCGTCCGAATTGACCACCGAACGAACCGTCGTCAAGGCGCTCGGCCTGTCAATCGGCGGAGTCAAGATCGCCGCCATCGCCGGCCCGTGCTCGGTCGAGAGCGAGGCTCAAATCGTCGGCCTGGCCAAGACATTGAAGGCGATGGGGGCGACGGGGCTCCGAGGCGGTGCCTTCAAGCCTCGGACCAGTCCGTATAGCTTCCAGGGACACAAGGAAGACGGCCTCAAGATGCTCGCGACCGCCCGCGAGGAAACCGGCCTGGCGATCGTCACCGAGGTCATGGCCCCGGAACACGTCCCGATGGTCGCGAAATACGCCGACGTCCTCCAGATCGGCGCGCGAAACATGCAGAATTACCAGCTCCTCCAGGCTGTGGGCGACTCGGGCAAGCCCGCGCTCCTCAAGCGAGGAATGAGCGCGACGATCGACGAATTCCTCCTGGCCGCCGAATATATCCTCGATCGTAATAACCCCAACGTCATCCTCTGCGAGCGAGGAATCCGGACCTACGAAGAACACACCCGGTTCACCTTGCCGCTGGCCACGGTCCCCTACCTTCAGGACAAGAGCCACCTGCCCGTCGTGGTTGACCCCTCGCACGGCACGGGCAAGGCAAAGCTCGTCGCGCCGATGTCCAAGGCCGCGATTGCGGCGGGAGCTGACGGCTTGATCATCGAAGTTCACGACGACCCCGAGCACGCCATGAGCGACGGCTCGCAGACCATCACCCCGGCGGCCTTCGCCGGCCTGATGGCCGCCTGCAAGCGAGTCGCCGAGGCTGTTGATCGGACCATGTAAACGACGGCTCATGACGAAAAAATCCCGGTGTCGCGTTCGGTCGTAAACCGATCGCGGTACCGGGATCTCGTTTCAGGTCGATGGGATCGGCGATCTCTCAGATCTTCCGAGCCGCGCGAATCATCGCGGAGGCTCGCTCGACGGCCCGCGTTTTTTCGTCGAGTTCGATCCGACCCGCCGGCTTGCGAGCCCGAGCGGCTTCCAACTCGGTCGAGGCGGCGGCGAGATCGAGTGCGGCGACCGGAATCGCGCGGTTGGTCAGAATGGTGACGACGTTATCACGGACCTGAGCGAAACCGCCGTCGACGAAATAACGCCTGGTCGTCCCCTGGGTGGTGGTCCGCAACTCGCCAAATCCCAATCGACCGATCATCGGCGAGCGTCCGGGAAGGATGCCCAGCTCGCCATCGAACAACGGGAGGGCGACGAATTCGACCACCTCATCGAACAGCGTCCGCTCGGGCGTGACCACCACGCACTGAATCCGATGGCCGGATTTCTTGCCATCGCCCTTGGTCGTCGCAGGAGTGAAGTCGGTATCCACGGCGGTTGACATCTGCGTGACCTTCGATCTTGTAGGGTGGGCCTGGCCCACCACGCCGGAAGGAAAGGTGGGCAAGGCCCACCCGACGAAAGACCGTCAGAATCTTAACGGGCCATCTTCTTGGCCTGTTCCTCGGCCTGGTCGACCGAGCCGACATAGAGGAACGCCCCTTCAGGGAGGTGGTCCCACTTGCCTTCGCAGATCTCGCGGAAGCTCCGGATCGTGTCGGGCAAGGTCGTGTACTGGCCTTCCTTGTTCGTGAAGACCTCGGCCACGAAGAACGGTTGCGACATGAACCGCTCGATCCGCCGGGCGCGGTGGACGATCAGCTTGTCTTCTTCAGAAAGCTCATCGACGCCGAGAATGGCGATGATGTCCTTCAGTTCCTTGTACCGCTGAAGAATCGTCTGGACCCGTCGTGCGACGTCGTAGTGTTCCTGACCGACGTATTGCGGATCAAGAATACGCGACGACGAGCCAAGCGGGTCGACGGCGGGGAAGATTCCCTTCTCGGCGATCGATCGCTGAAGGACGACGAAGGCGTCGAGGAAGCCGAAGGTCGTCGCGGGAGCGGGGTCGGTCATGTCGTCGGCCGGAACGTACACCGCTTGCACCGAGGTGATCGCACCGTTGGTGGTCGAGGTGATTCGCTCCTGGAGCCCGCCCATCTCAGTGGCCAGGGTCGGCTGATAGCCCACGTTCGACGGCATCCGACCGAGCAATGCCGAGACCTCGGCACCGGCCTGGCTGAACCGGAAGATGTTGTCGATGAACAAGAGGGTGTCGGCACCGGTCGAGTCGCGGAACCACTCGGCGTTGGTCAGGGCCGAGAGGGCGACGCGAAGCCGGGCACCGGGAGGTTCGTTCATCTGGCCGAAGAACATCACCGTCGAGTCGATGACGCTCTTTCCCGACGTGCCGATCTGCGTTTCCTGCATTTCGAGCCAGAGGTCGTTCCCCTCGCGGGTCCGCTCGCCAACTCCGGCAAAAACCGAGTAGCCGCTGTGGACCTTCGCGATACGGGCGATCAGCTCGGTCAAGATCACGGTCTTGCCCAGCCCGGCCCCGCCGAAGAGGCCGATCTTTCCGCCTCGGACGAACGGGGTGAGCAGGTCGACGACCTTGATCCCGGTCTCGAAGACTTCGGTCTTCGGCGAGATGCTATCGAACGCGGGCGGGTCGCGGTGGATCGGCCAGCGCTCGGTCGCGTGGACCGGGCCTCGACCATCAATCGGGTCGCCCAGTAGGTTGAAGACCCGGCCGAGAGTTTCCTTGCCGACGGGAACGCTCACCGGACCGCCGGTATCGGTCACGGACATCCCTCGGACCAGACCGTCGGTCGAGCCCAGCGCCACGCAGCGGACCCGGTTGCCGCCGAGGTGCTGCTGGACCTCGCCGGTCAGGTGGATCTTGACCCCTTTTTCCTCGGTATCAATCGTCAGGGCGTTGTAAATCTCGGGGAGATGCCCCTCTTCAAACTCGACGTCGAAGGTCGAGCCGATCACCTGGGAAATATGTCCGGTCGCGGTTGCGGTCGCCATCTTATCCTCTTCGCAAAGGACTCAGGACTGAGGACTCAGGACTGAGCGGAAAGTCGGATCGTTCTTGTTTCGGATGATCACTGAGTTCTCAGTCCTGAGTCCTCAGTCCTTCGCCAATTATTCGAGTGCCGCGGCTCCGCCGATGATCTCGGCGAGCTCGCGAGTGATCTGGGCCTGACGGGCCCGGTTGTAGAGCATGGTGAGGCTCTTGATCATGTCGTCGGCGTTCTCGGTCGCCCCTCGCATGGCGACCATTCGCGAGATCTGCTCGCTGACGGCCGCGTCGAGGAAGCACTTGAAGAGACGGACCTTGAACGAGACCGGCACGATCTCCTCAAGGATGCTCTCGGCGTCGGGCACGAATTCGTAAGGGACGCGGTCCTTACCGCCCTTGCTTTCGGCACTCGACGCCGGCCTGGCCTGACGGACCGACTCGGTCGCCTGAGAGGCCTGCGCCGCAGACATCGGCAGCAAGGTCTGGACCACCGCTTCCTGACGGGCCGCGGAGATAAACCGGGTATAAGCGACGTCGACCCGGTCGATCTCGCCGTTCAGGAACATCCGGATATAATTATTCGCCAGGATCTCGACCTCATCGAACTGGGGTCGATCCTCGAACTGGAGATAACCGGCGTCCGTCGGCAAGCCACGGAACCGGCAGTAGGCCAGACCACGCTTGCCCGAGACTTCCAGGCGAATCGTCTGGCCGTCGGTCGCGTAATCCTGCAAGGTCCGGGTCGCCACGCGGATCACGTTGCCGTTATAACCGCCGGCCAGGCCTCGATTACTTGTCAGCATCAGCAAGAGCGACTTCTTGGCCGGCTCGCGAACTTCCAGGAGCGGGTGCGTGACTTCCTGCGCCGTGGCGCTGAGGTCGGCGACCAGTTCGGCGATCTTGCGGGTATAGGCTTCCGCCGCCGTCGCCCGGTCGAGAGCCTTCTTGAACCGCGCGGTGGCGATCAGCTCCATCGTCCGCGTGATCTTGCGGATGTTTTGCACCGACTTGCGGCGCTTGACGATCGCTCGGGCCTTGGCCATCGTTAGTTTCTCGTCTCGCCGTCTAGAGATCTGGGAACCGTTGCGGGACGTTCTGTCACAAGGATGTCGATTGATGAGGGATGCTTGAGGAACGATCGGGGTCGAACATCAAGCATCCGTCATCGATCCGGTAAATCAGGCCGAAGCACCGGCCAGAGCAGGAGTCGCCGGGGCAGGCGAGCGATACTGGGCCTTGAACTCATTCAAGGCCGCCTTCAGACCGGCCACCACGGCGTCGGAAAGCTTACGCTCCTTCGCCAGGAGATCACGGACCTCAGACTTGCGATCCCGCATGAAGTTGAGGAACTGTTCCTCGAACCGAGGAACTTCCTTGATCGGCACGGTGTCGAGGTAACCTTCCGAGCCGG
>JAJYCH010000135.1 GCA_021778575.1 Planctomycetota bacterium | reverse complement strand
CGTGTTCTGGAACTGCTGGATCTGCTCCGCGAGATGAAGCCGGTGGCAGGCGAGACTGATGATGAGTCGACCTCGTTTCCGCCACCATTCAGCCGGAACTGAGCCTTCTTCGGTAACTTGATTCTGGCCGACGATCGTCCTAGAATCCCCACTCCTTCCTTATCAGAACCATTTATGGCTGTACAACTTGCAGGTGGCCAGATGACGCAGGGTCGAACCGAGGCCAAGCCGATGCCTGAGTCTCGGAGCGAGTTCGACCCGTCCGAGAATCCCGTTGACCTGGCCCGGATTCGCCGGGCCGTCCGTGAGATTCTGTTCGCCGTCGGTGAAGATCCCGATCGTGAGGGCTTGATCGAGACACCCGACCGCGTGGCACGGATGTACTCCGAGATTTTTCAGGGGCTCCACCAGAATCCAGCCGAGCACCTGACCAAACTGTTCACCCAGAAGTACGACGAGATGGTCCTCGTCCGCGATATCCAGTTTGAAAGCACCTGCGAACATCATCTTCTGCCATTCACGGGAAATGTTCATGTTGCCTATATCCCCAATGGCAAGGTCGTCGGTCTCTCCAAGATCCCGCGAATGGTCGACGTCCTGGCCAAGCGACCGCAACTTCAGGAGCGTTTGACGGAGGAGATCGCCGACCTGCTGATGACCCAACTCGATGCCAAGGGAGTCGCCGTCGTGGTCGAGGCGTCGCACAGTTGCATGACGATCCGAGGGGTCCACAAGTCGGGCAGCTCGATGGTCACCAGCGCGCTGCGTGGAGCCTGTAAGGATCAACCTTCGACCCGTGCCGAGGTTCTGGCGTTGATCAACGGCAATCGCTCCTGATCCGCCGGCCGATCGTAAACCGTGTGGCCTGGACGTCTTCGACTACTCGAACGACACCGATCGCGGTATGCTGGTGGATCGGACACTCCTACGGTGGTTGGATTAGAAACCTCGCCAGGTAGCAACCGATCGGACATCTCCGCTCGAAATCGGGACGTATCGGGGCACCGGTCGCGTCGATCGACGGGTCTCATTTCTGGCGGTTTGCACAACATCTGGCGTTTTCCTTCCCGCGTCCGACTTCGCACTGACCTCCAGGACGCGATAGCACTCAAGTGGACGAGATCCGAGCCCGGATTCACGATGACCTTCGAGGAATCCTCGACGGCGAACTCCTCTTCGAGCCGATCGAGCGGGCTCCCTATGCGCACGACGCGAGCCTCTACGAGATCGACCCGCTGGGCGTGGTCGTGCCCCGGACCAGTGCCGACCTCGCCACGCTCGTCCGTTACGCCGGGGAGAACGCGATCCCGCTCCACGCCCGAGGCGCTGGAACCGGCCTGGCGGGAGAGACACTCGGTCCGGGGTTAGTCATCGACTTCAGCCGGCATTTCCGTCAGATCGTCTCGATCGGGTCCGATCGGGTCGTGGTCCAGCCCGGGGTCGTGCTCGATGTCCTCAATGCCCGGCTCGCCCCTCTGGGCCGAAAAGTTGGGCCGGACCCCAGCCATTCCGAGTCGAGGACGATCGGTGGGATGGTCGGACTCGACGCGGCGGGTATTCGCTCGCTTCGTTACGGAACGACCGCCGACCATGTCAGCCGGCTCTCGGTGATCTTCGCCAGCGGCGAGAGCGACGAGGTTGGTTTCGAGCCCTGGCCCTCCCCCGATGACGAGCCGAAAAGCTTCAAGGAACTGGTCGTCCGCAAGCTCGGCACGATTTACCGGCGGCATGTCGAATTGCTCGGGCGTCGGAAGCCCAAGGCCCGGCGGAATCGAGCCGGCTACGCTCTGGGTCAAGCCGCTTCGCCGGTCGGCATCGACCTGGCACGGTTGCTCGTCGGCTCGGAAGGGACGCTGGCTCTCGTCACCGAGATCGAGCTGAAAACCGTACCGATCCCGCTGGCTCAGGCGGTGGTGGTCTACCCGTTCGGCCGGATTTCGGACGCGGCTTCGGCAGTCGTCGAATGCTTGAAGGACCGGCCGACCGCCTGCGAGTTGTTCGACCGCCGATCACTGAGCCTGGCCCGTGACGTGATTCCCGAGACGCGTCCCTGGATCGCCGAGGTGGCCGAGTCGGCCCTCGTGGTCGAGTTCGATGGCGACGACCCGTCCGAGGTGATCGAGCGACTGCGCGGGCTCTCCCGTCGGCTCGAACGGTCGGGCTTGCTCGTGGCCGATCCGGTCGAGGCCGTCCGTCGCGTCGACTGCGAATATCTGCTCGGTCTCCGCCGGTTGATCACCCCCAGCCTGATGCGGATGAAGGGACCTCGTCGCCCGGTTCCGTTCATGGAAGATATCGCCGTTCCTCCCGAAGTTCTGGCGATCTACCTTCAGAGACTCCAGGACATTCTCAAGTCGTTCGAGGTCAGTTGGACGCTCTACGCCCACGCCGGCGACGGCCAGCTTCATATCCGGCCGTTTCTCGACATGGGATCGCCGGACGACGTGGCCAAGCTCGAACCGATGGCCTCGGCGGTCCTCGAAGCGGCTCTCGATCTGGGCGGGTCAATCTCGGGCGAGCATGGTTGCGGGCTGGCCCGAACCCAGTTTCTCCGTCGGCAGTCGGGCGACCTGTTCCACGCATTTCGCGAGGTCAAGGATGCTCTCGACCCGTACAATCTGCTCAATCCCGGCAAGGTTGTCGGCGATGATCCGCACCTGATGACCCGTCACCTGAAACCGGTGGTTCGTCCAGCGCCGGTCACTCCGCCGGCGCCGGCGTTACCGGATGGGATCGCGGAAGTTTCCGAGGATCTCGAATCGCTCCCCTCCTCCGAGTCGATCGTCCCCGCGCTCCGCTGGCGCGACCTGACCATCCTCGAACAGGCGTCGGCCTGCAACGGCTGCGGCGCTTGCCGGACCCAGGAACCGTCGCTCCGGATGTGCCCGACCTTCCGGGCCTTGCGGACCGAGTCGGCCTCGCCGAGGAACCAGGCGAATCTCCTCCGACAACTGGCCACCGGAGCGATTGACCCCCGGCTCTGGGGGTCCGAGGAGATGAAAGCGAACGCCGACCTCTGCATCCATTGCGACTCCTGTCGGACCGAATGTCCGGCCGGTGTCGATGTTTCCAGCCTGATGGTCGAGGCGAAAGCGGCCTATGTCGAGATCCACGGACTCGCTCCGACGGACTGGTTTCTGTCGCGCGTCGACCTCTGGTCGAAGCTGGCAAGCTGGACACCGATCAGTTGGAACGCGGTGACCCGGAATTCGTTCGCCCGCTGGCTGATCGAGCGGAGCTTCGGGATTTCCAAGCTCCGATCATTGCCGAGGGCGCACCGGACTCCGTTCCTCCGCCGGGCCGAACGACTGGGCCTGACCAAGGCTCGACCGCAGGCTCCGGGGCCTCGGGTGGCGTATTTCGTCGATGTTTACGCCAATCACTTCGATCAGGAGCTGGCCGAGGCGGTCGTCGGAGTGCTCCGTCAGGCGGGAGTGAATGTTCACGTTCCGCGCCGCCAGCGTGGATCAGGAATGGCCGCGCTCGTCGTCGGCGACCTGGAACACGCCCGAGAACTGGCCCTGGCAAATCTCCGGGTCCTCGGCGATGTCGTCCGAGACGGCTACACCGTGGTCTGTTCCGAGCCGACCGCCGCCTTGATGCTCCGTCGCGAATATCTCAAGCTCACCGACGATCTCGACGCCGCTCTGGTGGCGGCCAACACCATGGACGTCGGCCAGTATCTGGCTGGTCTGGCGGCTCGCGGCCAGCTTCCCGAGCCCAAGCATCCGCTCCACGCCAAGGTGGGCTATCACCAGCCCTGCCATCTCCGGGCGCTCGGCGTGGGGACGCCGGGGCTCGACCTGATCAAGACGATTCCCGACCTCGAAGTCGACTTCATCGATCGCGGCTGTTCCGGAATGGCCGGAACGTTCGGACTGGCCCGGAAGAATTTCCGGACGTCGCTCCGGGCTGGTCGCGGATTGCTCAGCCGCCTCCAGGACCCGGACATCGAGATCGGATCGACCGAGTGCGGTGCTTGCCGGATGCAGATGGAGCAAGGGATCACCAAGCGAACGCTGCACCCGATCAAGCTTCTCAGCCTGAGCTATGGGCTCAATCCATCGCTGCTCCGGCACTTCCGCGATACGAAGCCCCGCCGCGTGATTTTCTAGTGTTCGCAGGTCCCTCTGCGCGGACCGTGGGGGTTGGCATCGTCCCCGGTTTCCAGCCGGCATCGTCTTTTCCCGAGCACGGCAGACCCGACGCGTTCTCCGAAGGTAAGCCGCTGTTGTCGCGAGTGACTCCCTGCTGACTTCGTTTATCGAATTGGATCTTCCGGAGCTTCTCGGGTTGACGGTTGGCAACCGACAGGATACTTTTCCGCCGATTGTCCCGTCAGGGCGTGCGTCTTCGATATCACCTCCTCGATGAGTCGCGGCCTTCGATTTCGATCCGGCATCCCGCCGATCTTTCGATCCGACTCCGCCGACCCCTGGCCTGGACGATTCAGGAATCGACCTCTGTCGGTGGATTTCTGGTGTGCCGTCAGTGTGTTCGCGGAGGAGGTGCCGTGCGGGGTCACGACCAGACGGACGTCCGCCGCCGACGATTTGCCAGTGCCTGGCTGATCGTCGTCGCGGCCCTGGTTGCTCTGGCAACCTCGGCGGCGACGACCGAGGCCCAGAGCCAGCCCATTGCCCACTGGCAAGGGGACGAGCGCGAGTCGATCAGGCTTATCGCCGATCAGGTAACGTCGTGGTCCGACGAAGGAGCCGAGTGGTTCCTGCTCGAAGACCAGGCGGAGATCGGTCAAGGCGACGTCTCGATCCGCGCGGATCGAGCGGTCGCCCGGGTCTTCCGGGCCGGCCGATCCGACGGAACCATTCATCGGATTGAACTTTATACCGAAGGGAACGTCCGCGATTCGGGCACGCCCAAGATCAGTCATCGTGACGTCCGCACCGAACTCCGGACGAAAGGGAAGGTTGGAATCGAGGCGCGGGTTCCGAAGGGTCGCCATGCCCTGACCAGACCTCCGAAGGGTTGGCCGCTTGTCCTCAGAGCCTTCCCGCAATCCACCCCGGCGATCACGACGGCTCCCACCAATCAAAGTCCGGCGGCGGCGCAGCCCGAGGTTTCCCGGCCGACTCCGCGCTCGACCGCCCCGGATCGAGTTGATTCGGTCGCGGGCCAACCCCCGCTACCGATCATCGCGACCTCGGCCAATCTGCCCTCGCGACCAGGCGACACGATCCCTCTGCCTCCCGCCGAGCCGGGGTCCGCTCCCGGCGCTGTCTCCGCGCCGTTTGGCTCGGACCTGCCGGTCCTTCCGGATCTCCCCGCCGCGAAGACCGATCGAGCCGTCCAGCGGACCCAGTCGCCGATTCCGGAACCGGGGCAAGTCCTCCCGCCGGTCGGGCCGTCGACGGTTCCCGAGGCCGGTTTCCCGGACGATTTCTCGGCTCAGCCGTTGCCCGACCAGGTGCCCGCGCCGGCGTTGCCGCCGCTGGCCCCGAACTCGGTGCCGCTCGGCCCTTCAACAGCTCCGCCGATCGTCGAGGATCTTCCCTCAAACCTGCTGCCGCTCCCGAGCGCGGCGCCGGATCGGCCGAAACAGGACAATGGAGCGACGCTCGCGCCGGCGCTGCCGGGATCGCAGCGACGGACGCTGATCATTCCGCGCGGTCTGGGACCGATCCAGCTCGAATCGCAACCCATTCAGCCCGACGGCACCCAGGTGATCGTGATCCGTAGCGGCGTGAACATCCAGATGAAGTCAGACGAACAGGGGCTCGTCGACATCGAGGCTGATAGCGTCATCATCTGGCGCAGAAATAACGACGGGCGCGAAGGACCGCCTCGACTCGACGAGAACAACGAACTGGTCGACAACATGAACGACCCGCTCGAATTCTATCTCGAAGGTCATGTGATCGTCCGCCAGGACCAGCAGATGTACCAGGGGAACGGCGACCAGCGAACCTACCAGGCCGAACGGATCTACTACGACGTGCGTAAAGAGCAGCTTCTGGCGCTCAACGCGACGCTCGACCTGTTCTCGCCGGGCCTGGTCTCGCCGCTGAAGATCAAGTCGCCGCGGATTCTTCAGTATCATCCGCAGGTCTCGGGGGATAACGGCCAGATTCTTTCGAGCACACTCTCGGCGATCCAGGCCGACCAGACGGTCGCGACCGGCAGCCGGTTCGCCAACCCCGGCTACAAGTTCACCAGCCGATCGATCGACCTCAGGCAGGTGATCGACAACCGCGAGCTGGCCAAGAATGATGGCGTCCCGTTCGATCAGGACGACCTGACCTGGCTGATCGACGCTCGCCAGAATCTCTTCTATGTCGGCCCGGTCCCGGTGTTTTACCTGCCTCGTCTCCAGAAAGAGGCCGACGATCTCAATCCGGCACTGATCGGGATCGGATTCTCGACCAATAACTACTTCGGCCAGCAGTTTCGCTCGTCGTTTGACGTCTTCAATCTGCTCGGCCAGCGCCATCCGCGCCAGATCGATTCCTGGATCTTCGACTCCTATTACCTCAGTGCTCGCGACAAGAAGTTCGGTGAAGGCATCGCGCTGGGGAGCGAGATCGGCTGGTTCGGTACCGACCTGATCAAGGATCTCAAGGACCCCTACCGCAAGAAATCGGCCACCGAGACACCGAGCCTGTTGACGAACTACTTTGGATATTTCGACATCTTCGGCATCCTTGATGGATCACGCGACGTCCTCGGCGGCGGCCCGGCGATTATCACCGACTCGCCGAACCATAACGCGGCCGGTCGCGCCGGGTATACACGACTCTCGAACCCGTTCTACAACGAGTTTCGCGGGATCGTGACCTTCCGCCACATGCAGTCGTTGGTCAACAAGGATACCCCGATCGACGAGGATTTTCGGTTCAACCTGGAACTCGGTTACTTCACCGATCGCAACTTTCTCGAACAATACTTCAAGTATCGATTCGACACCGGGCTCGATCAAGAAAATCTGCTCTATCTGATCCGCCAGAAGCAGAACACCGCGATGACTCTGCTGACGCAGACGAACCTTCAGACCTTCAACACCCAGACCCAGTGGTATCCGAAGCTCGACTATTATCGCCTCGGCGACTCGCTCCTGAATAATCGACTGACGTATTCACAACATACGGGTATTGACTACGCGAACGTTCACACGGCGGCTGAAGTCAACAACCGCACGATCTTCGCCTATCTGCCGACCGACCCGGTCTCGAACACGAACGGAACGTTCCAGAGCGGCCGGTTTTACTCGGCGCACGAACTCGACCTGCCGCTGAATTTCGAGTACTTCAAGGTAACGCCATACGTCCAGGGGCAGGTCGTCGGCTGGAATAACCAGATCAACGGCAACCCGGTCGGCAGGATCTGGGGTGCGGTTGGCGGTCGAGCCGACTTCATCATGCACAAGGTTTATACCGGTATCGAAAGCGAGCTCCTCAATGTCCACGGCCTGAACCACAAGATCGACTTCGTGGCCGACTATCGCGACGCCTTCTCCAACGTCAATCTGAACAGCCTGGGTATCCAGGACAACCTGGATGATAACTCTTATGAGTACAGCCGTCGCTACTTTGCCCTGACCAGTTACGTCGGCGGAATCTTGCCCGGCCAGTATGACCCGAGGAACCTGATCCTCCGCCGGGTACAGTCGCCGATCACAGGCTCGACCGACATCCAGGGAACGATCGAGACATTGAAGCTCGGAATCCACCAGCGGCTCCAGACCAAGCGCGGCAAGGAAGGCCAGCGGCACATCATGGATTACATGGTGTTCGACGTCGATACGACGTACTTTCCGGAGGCTAGCCGCGATAACTTCGGCAAGCCGTTCGGCCAGAACTTCTATAACTTCGAGTGGTACATCGGCGACCGGACAAGTATCGTCTCCTATGGCTGGTTCGAGTTCTGGAAGATCACCGGTGATCCTTACCTGAACTACAATACCTCGCTCGACAAGAACGACCCGTTCGGCCTGCACATCATCACCTCGGGCGTCTCGATCACCCGGATTCCCAAGGGGAACATCTTCATCGGTTACTCGATCGTCAACACCGGGCCGATCAACACCTCGGCTCTCAACGCCCAGTATAGCTACTGGTTGAGCCCAAAATGGTTCGGCACGGTGTCCGAGTCTTACGACTTCGGCAACGGCCTGCTTCTCGGTGCGACCGGGGCGTTGACCCGGATCGGCGCCGATTACATGACTTCGGTCGGCCTGGCCGTCAGCCCGCTCCAGCACAGTTACCAGTTCACTTTCACAATCTCGCCCCGTCTGAGTCCGGGCATCCAGTTCGGTTCGGCGTCGGGATTGACCCGATTGGATTCCCGGTTCGCTCCGGTGGAGTGATCATGGCAAAGACCCAGTTCCGCCCCGACTCGCCGGCCGATCCGGCGACCGTCGGCCCATCGATCTCGATCGCCGACTCGGCCGAATCTCCGTCGGGCTCGGACTGGCCATGCGCACCACATGCGATGGCCGGCAGGCGTAACCTTCGCGAGAAACTCGGGGCCGGTCTGAGCGGGCTCAAACACGCGATTCGTGGTGATTCCAGCTTCTTCGCGCACGGCTACCGGGTCGTTCTGGTGGGGCTCACCGCCGTGATGCTCGGCGTCAGTGCTCAGGCTTGGATCATCCTGGTTCTGGCCTTCTGCGTGATCTTCATCGCCGAACTCAACCATAGCGCGATCGACACCCTGGCCCGAGCGATCGGTAACCCCGAGGAACCACGTCTGAAGGTCGCCCGAGAGATCGCCGTGGCGGCGGAGATGATCTCGTGGGCCGTCTCCGGTCACGATGAGGCGCAGTGGTCTCGACTCTGCGTGTACAACTTCCCCGAGGCGAGCGAGCGAAACGTCAGGTGGCTCGCTCAGCACACGCTGCACGAGGGGGTGCACCACCTCTATG
>JAJYCH010000134.1 GCA_021778575.1 Planctomycetota bacterium | reverse complement strand
AAGACGGACGCGGCCAGCACCGCGTCGGCGCCGCCGATGACCGCGCCATCGACCAGATCATCGAGCGACCCGACGCCGCCGGAGGCGACCACGGGGATGCCGACGGAGTCGACCACGGCCCGGGTCAGCGCCAGGTCGAAGCCGGATCGGGTGCCGTCGCGGATCGGGACCGGTCCCGACAGCGTGAACCTGACCAACTCGCCGGAAGAGTCGACTCTCAACATTGGCTATGGCTATTTCGACTATGCCCCGGTGATTTACACCGATATCAACATCGTCAACGGCGTGCCGGTCGCGGGCGGCACGGGTTCGACTCCGGCTGTTCCCTATCGAAACAAGGCCACGGCGGCTTCCGGTTTACTGAAGAACGGCAAGACCACCATCGCCGAGATCACCGACGGCACGAGCAACACCATCGCCATGATCGAGTGCGCCGGTCGCGACGAGCGGTATGTCAGCCAGTACGCCGACGGTAATGTGAGCCAGACCTCGATTGGCTATCCCTATCCGATCCGAGGGTCGGGCGTCTCGGTCGCCGGACCACACCGGTTCTGGCGCTGGGCTGATCCGGGCAACGCCTTCGGGATCTCCGGCCAGCCCAATAATCTTGCCGCGACCGCGCTTTATGTCCGCGAAAACACGAGCTGGCCCAGTTCCAGCGTCACCGCCGGCGGCCAGGGGGGAGCGAACGAGGAAGCCTACGCCTACCACCCCGGCGGCGTCAACGCCCTGTTCGGCGACGGCTCGGTCCGGTTCCTCAAGAGCACGATCAACCTCGCCGCCTTCCGTTACGCCATCACCCTCAATGGCGGCGAGATCATCTCGTCCGATCAGTTCTGAGCCGATTCCGTCGGTCCAGCGCTCATCCAGGGTCCGCGATCACCGGACGGTGATCGCGGACCCTGGCTCGTTTTCCCCATCCAAACCCGCGCAATTGCCGTTCAATTCTTCAGCGATCCAACCGATCTGGCGATAAACTAAAGAAGAGAGTCAAGAATGATCGGAACGGCACCTGACCGCATTGATGCATGGCTCCATTGGGCTGAATGAACGACTCTTGCGGTTTGATGTTGAGTTGGCTCGCGAAGATCGGGTCTTTTTCGAGCGGGATTTTCTTGTCGCCGTGCTTGGCGTACCATAGGGGACTCCTGGAGCGGTCGTAGCGTCTGAGAGCGAGTTTACTCGTGATCGGGCGCGGCCTGGTTTCTCGACGTATTTCCCTTGACCCACGGGAGTAGCGCCGAGCGACGCTGTTTCACGGGTTCGCCTCTGGGGTTCGGGCTTGCGGTGGCCTGGCGGCTTCAACCGAGTTCGATCAGACCGATCGGCTCGTTGAGAAGCGTTGGTCTGCTCGAAAATCCCGAGGTCCGGCGGGCGAAGACAAATACGATGACCGGATCGGTTCCGCGACGGAATCGACCGTCAACCGCGGCTGAACTCTGGAGCGACGGCCCTCTCTCGGCGGGCTTTCGCGAAGCCTCTCTCTGAGGACTGTTGCGATGCGTCAGCGATCGAATCGAGCCTTGTGGTTGACCCTGGTTTCCCCGCTGACCCTGGCCCTCGCCGTCGCGGTGGTTGGACCCGGCTCGGCCCAGGCCGGAGCCGGCAAGGTCGCCTGGCTCGATGATGTGGTGCAGGAGGTGATCGTCGAGGCCCGAGCCGGCGGCAAGGCCGGCCTCGGTGAAGGCTCGACCGCGACCCGGACCGCCGGCCGACTGTTCGCTCGCGAGGCTGACGAAGGGTTGGAGACCCTGGCCCGTCGTTCCGACGCCCTGGCCCGCACGGCTCACCGGGCCGAGAGTCCGTCCGAGGCGTTGTTGCAGGCCCGGTTCAACCGCCTGCTTCGCCCCGAACCCGAGACCGCGCGGGCGTTCGCCGCCCTCGCGCCGGCCGAGAAGCGCGTCGTCGTCGAGATGGGCGAGGCGGCCCAGCAACTGGCCAGGCGGTTCCCCGACCAGGCTGAAATGATGGTCCGCAAGCTCGGAACCGAGGGGCTCGCCGCCGTCCGGGTCTACGGTGACGACGTGGCCGAGGTGGTCGTCAAGGAAGGCCCCGAAACTCTCGGAGTGCTCCGGAAGACCGGCCGAGGCGGCTGGGAGTTCTACACTCAGACAGTCTTGCCAAACAAGAAGAAACTGGTGGCCGCCGGCCTCCTCGCCGCGTTCCTGGCCGATCCCGACAAGTTCGTGGATACCGCCGGTCGAGCCACCGAGTACGCCATCCAGCAGTTCGCCAGGGCCGGGGTCAACATCGTCGGCGCCATCAGCGCCGGAGCGGCTCGAGGCCTGGAAAGTTCGATCGGCGACGCCCTGGCCGGTTACGGCTTGAACGTCGGCGTGCTTCGTTATCTCGGAATGGGTCTGGCGGGAGTCCTGGTGGTTGGATCGCTCCTGGTGATCGCCGGCCTGCCGGTTCGCTGGATGCTCCGACCGATCACCTGGCCGTTGGGCTTGATTTTCGGGAAAGGGAAGCGGAAACCGGAGCCGTTTTGAATCCTGGAGAGCAAGCACTTCGAATCGCCGAAGGCTCGGTCAGGGGAAGGATGTTTCCAATGAATGTCAGATCATGGAGACAGGACCAGGAGTACGCCGACGCCATCATTGCCGTTGATAAGGACGATGAACCTCTGATCCTGGTCGAGACCAAGCCGATGAAGGACGCCAGTCGGCTCGGTGTTCTTCAACTGTTGAAACATCTTCAGCAGACGGACATCCCCTTCGGAATCTTCGCGGATCTCGAAGCGATCCGGATCTTTTCCAGGGATGTCATCGATCCGTTTTTGCCCCTCTGCGTTTTCAAGACGGCTGATGTTCTCAGTCGCTACGAACCGAAATTTGGCGAGAAGCGTATCTTCTCGTCGTATCTCGACGCGCTAATTGGAGCTTGGCTCGATGACTTCGCGTTCCACTGGAAATCCGAACATCCTCCCGGCTCCGACGAGATGAAGGCACTGGGGCTGTCGGAACGACTCTCCGGGGGGATGACAGGAAATTGGAGGGTGCTTAGTGACCCTCGTCTATATTGAGACCAATTTCTTGATGAGCTACGCCACGGGGCGTGATCTGGGAACTAACGAGTTGGTGACAAATCCTCCTGCATCAATCTCGTTCATCATTCCAGGTCTTTGTTTCATGGAGGTCTTCTCGACTTTCGAGAGTGAGCGGAAACGACACAATAAACTCATAAACTCATTTCAACACGAAAACGCGACAGCCAAGAGGAACGTCGTTTCGCCCCACTCTCAGCCTTTCATCAACCATCTGAAGCAGGCGGAAGTTGGTCTCGAAGAAATCTTCAACGAATTTGAAACCCGTCTCTACCACGTCATCCAGCTTCTTTCCACCAATGCGGAAATCATCGAAAGCACGTCCGAAATTCTGCAACTCAGTTTTTTCAATCGCCTCATCGATCAAGAACCCACCGACAACTTGATCCTGGCCAGCATTTTGCATCACGCAAACCAACACCTCCAGAATGACAAAGTTTTGTTGACCGAAAATCGTAAGGATTTCGAGCCCAATACGTTTGCGAGTTCCGCAATCCAGGAGGCCGGGATCCGTTATTTCGCCGATGCCTCGAAATTCCTGGAATGGCACATAGCCCAGTCCAAATCGTAACGAAGTCGGATAGTCAGTAGACGTTCCGAAGGATGCAAGGGATTCGAGGCTCGATATGTCCAACCGCCGCAAGGCTCATCTCGATACGCTGGAACATCGGCTGACCGGCCCGAAGCGGATCGCGCTGTTCGGCCATCGGGCGGTCGGCAAGACAACTCTGCTGGCCATGTTCTATCGCCAGGCGTCGACCGGTCAGGTCCCCGGTCTTCGACTGGCCGCCGTTGATCCGCCCAGCGCGGAATATCTCGCCGAGAAGATCGCCCAGATCGAATCGGGCGAGCCGCCGGCGGGAACCCTGGCCGAGACCGAGCTGAAACTCCGCCTCTATCACGGTCCGGCGCGGTTCGACCTGATCGTCAAGGATTACCAGGGCGAACACGTCACTCTCGGCTCCGATGAGCCGATCCAGGCGTTCTTCGCCGACTCCGACGCCGTGCTCCTCTGCCTCGACCCCGAAGGCTCGACCCACCCCGCCGAGCGCAGACGACGCCAGCAAGAGGTCGAGAACCTCCTTGAACGCTACATCGACCGCTCCGACGACGGAACCGCCGGCCGACCGGTAGCGCTTCTCCTGACCAAGTTCGACCGGGTCCTCGCCCGGGGCGAGATCGGTCAAGGGCCTGACGCGGTCGAGCGACTGGTCGAGGCCCGCTACGGGATGACCCGCCACGCCCTGGCCCGTCACGTCCCCCATGGAGCGATGTTCGCCGTCAGCGCCTACGGTCGAGGCTCGGTCGACGGCCGACCGCCGATCGACCTCCACCCCCTGGGGCTCGAAGCGCCGCTCGGCTGGCTGGCCGAACAACTTGAAACCGTCGACCGCGAACAGCTTGAATGGCTCTGGGATCTCGCACCCGACGACTTGCCGCGACTCGGTCGATGTGTCTCGGCGTTCGAGAAGCGCTACCCTCGATCCGACCGCGCGGCCGACTTCCGCCGCCGACTGTCCGAAGCTCGACGCCGGAAGTTCCGCCGAGGCCTGGTCCGGCTGACCCTGGCCGCCGGACTGATCGCCGGCTCGCTCGCCGGTTACGACTTCTGGGGCTATCGCGAGGCGACCCGGTTCACCGCCAGCCCGGATAACTCGCCGCCCGACGTCGCCGCTCGCTGGAACGACCTGGTCCGCTGGCATCCGACGCTCCCCCTGTTCTGGCCGGGCAATGCCAAGCGGGCCTTGATGGCTCGCGACGAGTGGGCCGTCAAGGCAACCGCGACCCAGATCCTCGCCGGGACCGCCGCCCCTGACGCCGCCGAGAAACTTTCGTCGATCGTCGAGCGAACCCCGACGCTGGCCATCCCGGTCCAGGAAGTCCAGAAGGCCCAGGAAAACGCCCGGCAAGAGTCGCGCTGGACCGCAGTCCGGTCCGAAACCGCCGCCGCATCGGCCGACGAGCCCGAAGCCCCGCTCGGCGTGGTCAAGCAGTTCCTCCGCGAATTCCCCGACTCGCCCCACCGCGCCGAGGCCGACGCTCTCATGGCCACGCTCGCCGGCAAGCGTGACTCGAAGGTCGCCGGCCGCGAACGCCAGATTCTCGACGACCTCGAACGACAGGCCAGGCTCCCCAGCGTCAACTATCCCGACCTGATCGAGCAGGCCCGCCAGTTCCTCGTCGAACATCCCGAAAGCCGCTACCGGCCCGAAGCCCAGCGCCTTCTCGACGACTACATCAAGACCCTCGACGACCGCGATATCGACAAGGCCCGCGACTTCTCCAAGCGCAACCCGACCGAGTTCGCCCGGCGGATCGATCGCTATGGCGAATACCTCAAGGCCCACGCCAACGGCGGCCGGTACATCAGCGAGGCGACCGAGGCCAAGGACAAGATCCTCCGGGCCTGGGACACCGACTCCTACCGCCGGGCCTACGACCACCTGGTCGCCCACCCCAACGACGTCGGCGAGGTCGCCCACCAGCTTCGCGACTACCTCGCCCAGCACCCTGAAGGTATCCGGGCCACCGAGGCCAGACGCTACCTGACCTGGTGGGATAAGGTCTCGGTCACCAACGAATACAAGGTCACCCTCCGCCGAGGAACCTTCGACGCCAAGCTCGGCTCAACCTTCGGCGGAGCCCCCGACCTGAGCGTGGTCGTCGAAGTGGCCGGAGTGACCTACGGCCCCTCACCGGTGATCCGCAACAACTATCAACCGATCTGGGACTACACTTTCCCCCGGCCGATCCGCTGGAAGCTGGGCGACCCGGTCACGGTCAAGGTGATCGACAACGGCTACTGGTCCGACTCCAACCCGCTCACCCTCAACAGCGAAAAGGGCGACCCCCTGGCCATCCGCAACCTCTCGCAGGAAATCAAGCCCAGCAAGAGCAACACAGGGACACTTGTGTTTACCTCGGACTTCAAAATTCCGGAGCTGCCGAAGCCTTGATTTCGGAACGATTCAGGGCACCCGATCGGGAGTTAAAGCCGGGTCGATCACGAGGCCTCGACGACCGAGTTTGGCCGCGAGGCGGCTGGCACCAGAACCCCGACCGCCCCTGGCAGGATCTCGACAACCCAGGGCGAGGCTCCGGGCTCGATGACTCCGCCCGGGTCGCCATCAAGTTGCACGGGGACGACTCCTTCGGTCTCGATCGCTACCTTGCGGACCCGTCGATGAATGATTCCCGGTCGGTTCAGATGCAAGCCTCGGACGACCAACCAGAGATAATGCAACGCCCGGAACGGCCCTGGCTCGCGAAAAACGACCAGGTCGAGATAACCGTCGTCCCCCACGGCTCGGGGAGCAAACGGCAACCCCAGCGCGTAGCGCGGCAGGTTGAAGACGAAGACCGTCGTCCCGGTCAGTCGCTCCTCACGACCGTCGGCTCCCTCGATCGTCAAGCAGAGCGGCGGGAACCGGTAACCGAAGCTCGACCGGAGGACCGGCTCGACATACGCCGCGCGATGGGTGGTCCGGAGCTTTCCGGACCGGCTCACCCGGGCGGTGTGGTGCCGCGAGACCACGTCGGCATCGAAGCCGAACCCGGCCATCAGCGCGAATCGCCGCCCGTCGATCGTTCCCAGGTCAAGCAGGCTCGATGATCCGTTGATGATCCGCGATGCCGCCCGCTCCGGGTTGCGTTTGAAGCCGAAATGGCCGGCGAACAGATTTTCAGTCCCGGCCGGGAGAACCGCGATCGGTACATCAGGCCGCTCGTTGATGAGCGCGGCCACCGTTCCGTCGCCGCCGACAGCCACCAGACAGCGACACCGATCCTGATCCCGACCCGCCGCCGACTCGACCAGCGCCCGGCGTTCGTCCAGGGTCCAGGCGACCCGTGATTCAATCCCCCGGCGCTCGAGTTCGCGGACCAGCTTCGTGACCGCCGCTCGACCGCCGCCTCGCCCCGACGCCGCGTTGACAGCGAAGCCAACCCAACCCGCCTCACTCTCTTCGCCTGCCAGTAAACCGCCCGACCTCACCGTCGCCGCCCGCCGAGGGTGGTCCGGATTCCTCGCTGCCATCCGTCAACCCCCTCGACCGCTCGGCCAAAACAAAAATCCATAATTGAATCAAATAGCCTATCAGCCTGGTTCCGCAAGGTCAACCCGGACCGAAACCCGTTATTGAGAAGGGTGTCCCCGGCTTTTCTGGGGGCCTGCGGACGGATTGGTGATCTGGAGTGCGAGAGCTTGCTCCACGGTCCTGAACCGGAAACCGTTGGCCAGGCCACTCGGCTCGGAGCAAGCTCCGGTCGCCAGAGCGAGAGCAAGCTCTCGCACTCCAGAGAGGGCTTCCTCGCGTGAAGCTAAAGGGCAGGCGCGACTTTTGCCAAGTTAACCGGCCGTCTCGCTCGCAGCGCCCGTAGTTTCCAGACCTCTATTTTCTGAATAAATTAAAAACAAAAAGAAAGATTGATATTTTAGATAACAAGGGTATCAATTTCGCACTAAAAAAGCTAATATGTTTCAAAGGCATCGATGAATTGAGTGGTCAGGGAATGGCCGATCACGAGGCCGTATTGTTCGACGAGATAGCGTTCGACCGATTTCAGGATGAACTCCTGGTTCTGATCAGTCAGCAGGCCCAGTTCCATCAGCCAGCCGACGATCACCTCAATTTCCGCGACCATCCGGGCGCGGGTCTCGGCCGTTCGTTCGACTTCGCGATAGCGACGGAGAATGACCAGGCAACGGGCTGCGGCTTCCAGCACTCGCTCATCCGCCGTCATGGATCAAGGCCCTCCCCTGTGAGATCGGTCGAGTAGGATCGTGCATTTTCTCGCAAATAATCGGTACGTTTTGATTCATAGGCGGCTCGCGGCACGGTGGGAAAAGTCGTTTCGACACGCTCCGATTTCAGTCGATCGACCCTGCTGATTGTGCGGAAAAGGACACCCGAAAAGTCAGTTGATCAGGGATTGTCATTCACTTCCGTCGGCAACCGTACCGACGTCGAAATTTTCCAGGATTAATTTGAATCCAATCGCACCAGGACCTGGGTTTCAAACAGTTGCGAGACAGGAGATCATCTATTGTTTATAAAAACATAAAACTATTTTATTTTACTGCGGGACCTGGTCCCGAGATCTTGACGCCTCGTTGACCATCGGTGACCGGTAATCGGTCAAACCGTTGCCATCGGTGGTGATCTCTTTTGAGAAACGGACGGCACGTCAATCGATGGCAAGCGAACGAAGGACTTTGGCTTCGCCAGGAAATCGGCTCCTGGCAAAACTTCCCCCCGCTGAATTTCGCCGGCTCACTCCGCTGCTGAAGCTTGTCAACCTGGCTCGCGATTATGTCGTGTGCGAGGCGCGAGGGCAGATCGAATATGCCTATTTCCCTTCGGGAGCGGTCTTCTCGGCCATTGCGATCATGGCCGACGGCAACGCCATCGAGGTGGCGACCGTGGGCAATGAGGGGCTGGTCGGTCACGCCGCCGTGGTTGGTGACAGCGTCTCACCTCACAAGATCATTGTTCAGATCAATGGCACGGCCTGGCGGATCGAGCTCCGGGCGCTCCGGGCAGAGTACGCTCTTGGTGGCGGGTTGCAGGAACTGCTGATCCATTATCAAGCGGCCTACATCTCGCAAATCTCGCAATCGGTGGCTTGCAATGGGTTGCATCGTCTGGAGCAGCGGTGCTGTCGCTGGCTGCTGATGACTCGCGATCGTACCGATACCGACGCGATGGAACTGACGCACGATTATCTGGCCATCATGCTGGGAGCCCGACGGGCCAGCATCTCCGAAACGCTCAAGCCGTTGCAGGAGGCCGGTCTGATTCTGTCGCAACGGGGCCTGATCAGCATTCTCGACCGGGCCGGGTTGGAA
>JAJYCH010000133.1 GCA_021778575.1 Planctomycetota bacterium | reverse complement strand
TGAACCCATGCTTGAGTGAATTTTGGCGCGATCGTTCCTTGCCTTCGGTCGTTTTCGGGCCGGTGGATTTAGCGGCGTTGGCTTTGTTCGCGTTGATCTGTGCTTCGGAGGCGGGCATGGTCGGGCCTTTCGTGGTTCGTCGTGATCAAGACTGGCACCGGTCTTGATATTCCGAACCACGAGGCCGAAATTAGTCGGGTTTTTCGCAATTTTTTTTGAGACTTCTCGCTGAACTCCACCACAGATCGGACGTAACGTCGTCCTCGTTCCCACGCTCCCGCGTGGGAACGAGTGCCAAATGGCAGGTGGAGTTCAGCGCGGAGTGCCGAAATTCCAGAGAGCGATTTCGACTGATTTTCGACGCTTGATTTCCGATCCGGGCGTCCTGACGACCTCGCTATTTGATCACGGGGGGGAGTTCTTTCCCTTTGGGATAAAACTTCATCGAGAGCGAGTTCACGCAGTGCCGTGTGTTCTTGGCCGTGAATTTTTCGCCCACGAAGACGTGGCCGAGGTGGCCACCGCAGTTCTGGCAGACGATCTCGGTCCGCGAACCGTCGATATCGGGCACCTTCTTGACGGAACCTGGGATCTCGTCGTCGAAGCTGGGCCAGCCGCATTCGCTGGCGAATTTGGCGTCGGATTGATAGAGCGGCGCGTTGCAGCGTCGGCAGACATAGGTGCCGGCGTCTTTGAGATCGGTATATTCACCGACGAACGCCCGTTGTGTCCCCTTGCCGAGGATCACCCGTTCTTCCTCGGCCGTCAGCGGGTTGTACTTCGAATCGGGACCGGTCGAGCTATTCTCTTTGGTGGATGGCATCTCAGGAACTCCAGCGGGACGGCTTGCTTGGGATTGATCCGATACGGGTCCGGACTTTGGCCCCTCGGTACATCCGGCAACGATCAAACAGATGATCGCCAATGCCGAAATCCCTGGGCTTCGATCGATCCTGGGCACGGGAACGACTCCTCTGGGCGACTTGGTTGGTTTCTCGGATTATACCGTCTGACCGGCGGATTCTCGACCCCGACGGACTACCTTCCGAGCATCTTGCTCATTGGTCGGATCGCGTCGATGTCGGCGCTCCAGGTGAACCGATGCGAAGCCCCCTCCCACCGAGGATGAAGCTTTGGTCCTTGCGGACCGAACTTGATGCTCGATGCCAGGACGCAAGCCAGCAACAGCGCGGCGTAGAGCGCCGGCCAGATTCGCGGCCAGGACAGGGGGACGTGCGAGAGGTCGGGCTCGATGATTCCTCGGGGCCAGGCCAGACAGGCGGCGACCGCGATCAGGCCGATGACCGTCAGCGCCAGCCCGGCGCGGAAGCCGGCGGGTTCATAGGTGTAAATCACCCGATGTTTGCCCGCCGACAGGTAAACCGCGCGGAACGCGGCGTAGGCCGGGCGGATCGAGGCGGGCTGGTTGTCGATGGTTGCCGACCAGCCGGGATCGAAGGTATCGGTCAGCAAGAGATAAGCAGGAGTCTGCGCATCGACGGCAACCTCGACACGCTCGGGAAGGTCAACCTCGATCGTGGCGGTTCCTTCGACGGTGGCCGAGCCGGGCAGGGGGTGGTCGGGGTCCTCGACGATTAAATGATCGATGATGCTTGCCCCCATCGCGTCGAGCGCCTTCGAGGCTTCGGCCTCGTCGCGGACGTAGACGGGCTGTCCCATCAGCCGGGCCCGGGGCAGGGCCTTGCGGTTCCGATAAATATTGGCCGTGCCGACGTGCTCGACCTCGTTCGAAAGCGGTTGGAGGTTGTAGAGGACGTGCGTCACCCCTTCGACGATGAACCGGGTCCAGCCGGGGGCGGCGTGCTCCTGGAAGGTCAGGACGCGCCGGGGGTAAATCGGCGTGTGCCCTTGCGACGTTCGAAGACCCCAGACCGGCGGGAGTGCCCAGGCAAGCTGGTCACGCACCTCAAAGAAATTGACATTTCTCGACGCGAAACCAGGTTCGGCCGACGACCGGAGCGCCACGCCAAAGACGCGGATCAGCCACGGATCGGCCTTGATCCGCGCGACCGACTCGGGCGGTTTCGTCCAGTACGACGGGTCGATCGTCGGCACGTCGAGCCGGTGCGAGCCGAGCAGGTCGGCGATCACCAGGACCGGCAAACCGGCCGCGAGCCAGCCTCGGCGGTCGGCCCGGATCTCCTTGGAGGCCCGGACGATCAGGAACCAGGCCGCCAGCCCCAGGCCGAACGTCCGGCCGAATCCGATCGCCAGCTCGTTACCCAGCCAGCGAAAATGTTCGAGGTGCTCGGGCGAGGACCACCGTCGGGACTCGGTCCAGATCGGCAGATAAACATAACCAAGAATCGCCAGCGAGGCCGCCACGATCAAGATCAGGAACCACGAGACTCCCCGGAGGCCGACCCGATCCGGCCGGGCCAGCCGGTCGACTCCCACGCTCGCCAGGGCGGCGACCGCCAGCGAGACCCAGAGGTGATACCGCACCGGAATCCGCGAGCTACCGACCACCGGGACCAGGTTCATATAATCAAACAAGGCGGTATAACGGCCGAGCATGAACAACATGCCCAGCCCGGCCAGGACGATCCAGGCGCCGACCCAGCGGTCGCGGCTTGCCCCCGCGCCGAGGAACGCCAGGGCCATCCCGATCAGGCCGAGATAGGCGTTCATCTCGTGATAGGGGTAATAGCCGTCGGTCCAGTCGGTATCGCGCGGCAGGGTGCCATAGGCTTCGCGGACGACGAGGGTCGGCAACAGTTCGGGCGACCACGACCCGTAGGTGATCTGCTCCCAGGTCAAGCCTCCTTCGCGAGGCGAGCGATCGAGCAGGTTCTTCGAGGGGACCCACTGTATGGCCGAGACCAGGACGCCGATTGCTCCCAGGATCGCGACCATCACCAGCGGCCGGAGGAATCCTCGGGCACTCGACGCGGTGAAAGCCCGGTAGGTCGCCCAGATCCCCAGCGCCCCGGCGGTCAGGATGGTGTCCTGCAAGTGCCCGGCGAAGACCTGACAGGCCAGAGCCAGACCACCGAGCGCGGCCCCCCGGAGCTTGCCCCCTTCGCAGGCGACTTCGAGCCCCCAGAACGCCAGCGGCACGCTGATCAGGGCGTTGGTCATGCTCGTGTGGATCAGGTGCGCCCAGACGAATCCGCTCAGGCCGAACAGCGCCGCGCCGGTCAGGGCACCGGCCGGGCCGACGTGGCGACGGAGCCAGCCGTAAGTCGCCAGGCCGGTCAGCCAGATCGACCCGATCGTGTCGAGGTTAAGCGCCTGCCAGGTCTGGAGCCACGGGTAGAGCACGAACTTGAGCGGGTGCCAGAATCCGGCCTGACTCTCGGCATAGATCGGAAACCCGTTATAAAGTCCGGGATGCCAGCGCGAGAACCGGCCGAGCTTCCACTCCGAGGCGAGGAATTCGCGATACGGATAATTGATCTCGGTGATGTCGAAGTAAAAAAGTGCTTTCTTGAGCGTCACCGCATCCCAGAAGAACGCCACCAGGGCGCCGGTCCAGGTCAAGAGCGCCAGACCATCGGCCAGGCCCCAGGGGCGGCGAACGGGAGCCCAGGGAAGGTCGGCATTCGTCGATGGTTGAGGCGTTGGCGTTGGCGTTGGCGTTGGCGCTGCGGTGCTCACGGTCTCAACCCTTCCGGCCACTCGACGATCGAGAGCCTATCGCCCTGAAAAATTTCTCGACCACCGAGCGCCAGCGCCCGGGCCCGGTAAATCGGTCCAAAGTCGCCCCCTCGGTCGATCACCACGCGGACCGGCCCCAACCGCCGCGCGAGCTTGTTCTCGGGGAACCGGTTGGGATACTCGGGGAACCCGACGGCAACGACCCGACCACCGGTCAGGAACGACAGGCGGTAGACGTCCCAGTAATCTCCCAGGATCGCCGTGACCTCGCGATGGTCGTCGAGCCAGGCCAGCGTGGGGTCGTTCACTTCTTTCCGGATCGGTCGGAACGACGCGTCAACCCAGCCGAACCGGGCGTACCACCGGGCCGAATCGGCCGTCATCAGACCCGCGAACCCGAGAGCCAGCGCCCCGGCCAGGGCAAGCCCGAACCGACCTCGGCCCGCCAGACCCGCCAGCCAGAGGCCGACACCCGTTGAGAACGGCACG
This sequence comes from Planctomycetota bacterium, assembly GCA_021778575.1. GTDB lineage: Bacteria > Planctomycetota > Planctomycetia > Isosphaerales > Isosphaeraceae > Tundrisphaera. The sequence goes on along the minus strand of JAJYCH010000133.1, from coordinate 4,793 downwards.
ACCAGAAAGACCAGGTAACGATAATTATCCGAGTTGGTGATGTTCGGTGCGACCAGGAACCCGCCGACCACCGCCAGGCTCGAAACGATCAGGCCCCAGCGAACCCCTCGGCTCGCGGCGCGACGGGCCTGATCAATCGGATACTCATCTTGTGTGGATTTATTCGATCCGTCCGGCTCTCGCGAAAAATCGATCCGTCCCACCGCCAGAGCCACCAGCCCTCGCCCGAAGAACCCGATCCCGACGACCGTGACCACCAGCTCAAACCAGGGGAACCCCTCGGCGGTCGCGACGATCCGCTTCCGACCTCCGGGCAGGCTGGTCGGGTCGGGGTCGGATTCGAGCCAGGGGAGCCGGTGTCCGGCCGCCAGTCGGGGCAGACAGTCCAGCGCCAGGAGCTTACCGTTCCTGGCCAGGATCTCGGGTTGGATCTGGGGAGTGAACTGGTCGCCGTAGGCGTTATGAGGGTCGACCCGCTGGCCGATGAATCGCGGAGCCACGCCCACCCCGGCGCCGAGGGCGAAGGCCAGAAGCCCCACGAAACCCCGAGCGATCCCGACGCGAGCCCCCCACCAGGCCACCACCGAGGCCACGCCCAGACCGACCCAGGTGATGGCGAACATCGTGTCGATATAGAGACCGAAACCAGCCCAGAGACCCAGAATCAACGCGCGAGGCCAGCCGCCCCGGGTGAGAGCGGACCAGAGCCCGGCGAACGCTCCGGCGTGCCAGGCGACGGCCAGCAAGTGGCCGCCGGTGATCCGACCGGAAAGCCAGACCAGCCCGGTGGAAGCAAACGCGAGCGGAACCAGTCCCCAGCTTGCGACCGACGCCCCGAACGCCCAGCGATTGAGCACGAACGTCGCCCCGATGACCAGTCCCCAGGCGATCACTCCGCCCGCGACCAGAGTCGTCGGCGTGGTCCCCCAGAGACTCGCGGGAACCCATGACAGGAGGACCGGCGGCGTGCCGACGAACGGGGTCGCCGGGTAATGCCATCGCCAGTGGCCGTTCTGAGCGTCGAGCAACGTCAGGCCATCAACCGCCAGGTCGCTATCGAGGTGGTCGCGAGCGTTTTCGAGCAGCGGGACGCGAACCAGGCTCATCCAGACCAGCCCGACGATCAACCAGAGCAAGCCCGCGTATGGACGAGGCGTCGAAGGTAAAGGGCGGGTCATCGACACTCCTCCATCACTCCGGCGATCCACGGCGGAGGCTCACCCACGATTGGGCTGGCCCAGGGTCGGGTCGAGGATTGGCTCGGCCACCCGGAGCGACCGGAGGATCTCGTCCCAGATCTTGCCGAGGACCGGAGCCTGGTCGACCCAGAAGTCGAAAGTGATGAGCGTTTGAACATTCGAGGCTCGGGCCAGACAGGTTCGCGACCGTGCCAGTCGATTTTCGTTGGGGTCGGTGAACTCGACCTCGGCCCAGGCGAGATCGAGATCGGCGCGGGGGACGTCGATGATCTTGCCTCGGAGGGTCGCGCCTCGTGAATCCTTCTCGACCAGTTTTTCGACCAGAAATGACAGTTTCAAACCGCTCCAGTCGCCCGGCGGGAGCCTCATGACCGACATGGCCAGGGTGCAATCGTCGTCGGGCGGCTGCTTGTCGTGAAACTTGATCGAGCCATCGTCACCGGGCACGACGATCCAGTGGTTAGGGAAGTCGAACCGGACGGCCCCCCGGTCGGCGACGAAGATTTTATAACCCGGCTTGGCATGCCAGCCATGCTTCTGAGGAAGCTTGAGGGTCCGCTTGTCCCACTTCGCCATCGACCTGGCCCTTTGGATGGAGGAGGTTTTGGAAGTCCCGGTTATCTTCCGCCGTCCTGGACGGCCGCAGTGATGGTCTTCAATTGAGTGACGATCGAACGAGGAGTGACCTGCTTGCCACGGGTGAGGCGAAATAATTCGCGGCCCAGCCAAGCTCCTGTCAGCAAAGTCGAGACCCAACCCAGGGCGGCCCAGGTTTCCTTCGACAACCCAAACTTGTCCTGCGGGGCGGCCGTTACCATCACGGTCAGCAAGGTGGCCAGGATACCCGCCGGGACCTGCCACGCGTCTCGATATCTCAATTGGTCGAAATTTTGCATCAGGCAGATGAGAGCCTTGTCCTCCGTGATCTGGATGATGTCGCTGGAGACATTGGTATGAACTTCACGGATCAGCGGGTTCTTGGTTAAATCCGTCTTTTTCAGGAAGACGACATCCCTCGGGTGTACGGGTTCGGAGCGCCCTCCCGACGGCTGGTCACTGGTCATCGCGACGTCTCATCAGGCGGAAGCAGTCCCAGGGCCCCTAGCGCGTGGGTCGACAGGTAACCGCATCGGGTGCAAGCCAGCAGCGCCGAGGGGACGCTAAACGCAGGACCCCTCGGGCCGCCTGGAAACAGGTTTCCGTCGATCGTTTGAGTGATCCAGACGTTGTCGTAGCCGTTCAGCACGCTGAACTCGGTGTTACCACAGCGAGGGCAGGGTTGATTCGCGCCGACCCGTTTGAGGGCTGCGATAATCGAATCCTGATCCATTTGTTTCAAGTCGTTGCTCATCAACTCGACCTCCACGGTGGCTGTCCGATCGCGGGCCGACGCCCTGACCTCAAACCGCCCCCGCCATCGCGGTGAGCTGGACGATCGATCGTCCTTGCTCCTTGGCGAGGTACTCTCGACCCTTCTTGACGTGGATGTGGTCCCAGGGCAGGACTTCCTCGACCGGCCGGGTTCTCTGGCTGTAGAACGGCACGTCCATCCCCAGGTCGTCGAAGACGCTCCACCAGAGCCGGGGGTTGAAGTGCTCGGACCAGGCGTCGAGCCTCGCCCCTCGTCGCCAGGCTTCTTCGAGGGCGGCGGCGACCCGGCGGTCGCCTCGGGTCAGGATTCCTTCGAGCAAGCTGGTCTCGATCGAGTGACACTTGAGCGTCACCGACTTGAGCCGGACCTGCTGGCGGAGATAGCGGTGCGCCCAGTGGAAATAGTCGCGATCCATCATCCCGTTCCACTGATAGGGCGTGTGGGGCTTGGGGACGAAGTTGGAGACGCTGGCGGTGACCTCGGCATAGCGCCCGGTCACGTCCTTGCCGATCCGGGCGATCGTCTCGGCCATCTCGACGATCCCGTCGAGGTCGGCGGGCCGCTCTCCGGGGAGTCCGCACATGAAGTAGAGCTTGACCTTCCGCCAGCCCCGGCGGAACGCCTCGGCCGCTCCGTCGTACAGGTCCTTGTTGTCGATCGGCTTGCGGATCTGTTCGCGCATGTCGTCGCGAGCGACCTCGGGGGCCAGGGTCAGGCCGCCTCGACGTCCTTCTTGCAAGAGCGCGGGGATCTTCTTGAGGGTCTCGGTGATCCGGAGGCTCGGCAGGCTGATCTTCACGCCCAGCGGAGTGAAGACCTCCGACATCCTGGTGACCAGTTCCTCGAACTTGGGGTAGTCGCTGGTCGACAGCGAGAGCAGGCTGATCTCGTCGTACCCGGTGTTCTTGTAGCTTTCCAGCGCCGCGTTGACGATCGTCTCGACGGTCCGATACCGCAACGGTCGCTTGATGACGGTGCTCTGGCAGAACCGGCACTGCCAGGGGCAGCCGCGCATGATCTCGATGGCGATCCGGTCGTGAGCCGTCTCGACGAACGGAACGATTGGCGCCGTCGGCAACGGGATATCGTCGAGCCCCTGGATCACGCACGGCTTGATGCTGGCGGGAACGTCGTCACGGGTCCGGCGGATCTCGGCGATCGTGCCGTCCTCGGCGTAAATCATGTCGTAGAAGCGCGGGACGTAGGCCCAGTCGACCGCTCCGGCGATCCGGGCCAGCTTGTCCTCGCGGCTGAGCGTGGGATCACCTTTCATCTCGGCCCACAGGTCGCAGACGATGGGCAAGCTGGGCTCGCCGTCGCCGATCACGAACAGGTCGATGAACGGCGCGAGCAGTTCCGGGTTCTGGGCTCCCGGCCCGCCGGCGATGACCAGGGTATCGTCGCTCGACCGATCCTCGGCATGGAGCGGAATCCCGCCGAGGTCGAGCATCGTCAACACGTTCGAGTAGCCAATCTCGTACTGGAGCGAGAACCCGATGACGTCGAACTTGTTCAGCGGGGTGAACGTTTCGAGCGAGTAGAGCGGGACCTCATGCTCGCGGAGAGCTTTCTCGAAGTCGGGCAAAGGAGTGAACGAACGTTCACAAGCCCAGCCGTGGGCGTTCATCAGGCTGTAGAGAACCTGAAGCCCGTGATGGCTCATCCCGAGGGCATAGGTATCGGGGAACGCCATGCAGAGCGTCCCTTTGACGGTCGAATGGTCTTTCCTGACCGTGTTCAGCTCGCCGCCGATATACTGAGCCGGGGTCTGGATGGTGGGCAAGATCCGCCCGGTGACATAATCCTTCAGCGGCGTATTGAGCATGAACAAAGGCTCCGTCAAAATCGGCCAGATCATTGGCCTCTGGGCGGCCGAATCCGTATCTTAACCCTAAATCGCAGGGCTGAATAGCTCTGCGATACGATAAACGAACCGAAAACGAATGCGTTCGGTTTTCCCGACGGAATGCGATCATGGACATCTCCGGGATGGTGGTGATTCAAAGATCGAAGCGGAACGCCACCGGCGATTTTGCCTCGTTCCCACGCTCGCACAAGGCGTGGGAACGAGGAAGACGTTCAGTGGCCGGCCGGAAGCTCCAGGGCACCGGGCTTATCGTGAACTCCCAGGCGGTCGATCATCGTCGAACTGGCCTCGTTCAGGCCGAATAGCTCGACTTCAACGCCTTTCTTCCGGAACTTCATCACCGCCTTGTCCAGGG